>SYBY01000096.1 GCA_005788585.1 Actinomycetota bacterium
GGCCGAGAAGGAGCTGGGGCGCCTGGAGCGTTCCGGCGAGTCCTCGGGCGAGGCGCAGACGATCCGCACGTACCTCGACTGGATGGTCGACGTGCCGTGGAGCGAGCGCTCCGAGGAGTCGCTCGACCCGGTCGCCGCGCGCGAGGTGCTCGACGCCGACCACGCGGGCCTGGAGGACGTCAAGGACCACATCGTCGAGTACATCGCGGTCAAGAAGCTGCGCCAGGAGCGCGAGATGAAGGCGGACCGCCGGGCGGGAGCGATCCTGACCCTCATCGGCCCTCCGGGCACCGGCAAGCCCTCGATCGGCGAGTCGATCGCCCGTGCGGCCGGGCGCGCGGGCGTCCGCCTCCGCCTGGGCGGCGGCGGTGACGAGGGTGAGGTCCGCGGCCACCGCCGCACGTACATCGGCGCCCTCCCCGGGCGGCTGGTGCGCGCGCTGCGCGACGCCAAGACGATGAACCCGGTGATCCTGCTCGACGAGGTCGACAAGGTCGGCGCGGACTGGCGCGGGGACCCCTCCGCGGCGCTGCTCGAGGTCCTCGACCCCGCGCAGAACCACAGCTTCCGCGACCACTACCTCGACGTCGAGCTCGACCTCTCCGACGTGATGTTCATCGCGACGGCGAATCAGTTCGAGACGATCCCCGGCCCGCTGCTGGACCGCATGGAGGTCATCCGCTTCGACGGCTACACGGTGGCCGAGAAGGTGGCGATCGCCCGCGACTACCTGTGGCCGCGCCAGCTGGAGCGCAACGGGCTGCGCGACGACGAGGTGGAGGTCTCCGACGAGCTCCTGCGCACCGTCGTGAGCGAGTACACCCGCGAGGCGGGCGTGCGCAACCTCGAGCGTGAGCTCGGGACCGTGCTGCGCAAGACGGCGACGAAGATCGCCAGCGGCACGGCGCAGGCCCCGGTGACCGTCGACCTGGACCTCGTCCGCGACGCCCTGGGCCGCCAGAAGGTGTTCCAGGAGGCGGCGGCGCGCACCGCGCTGCCTGGCGTGGCGACCGGCCTGTCGGTGACGGGCACGGGCGGCGACGTCCTCTTCATCGAGGCCAACGCGACGAACGGCACCGGCAAGCTCACCCTGACCGGCCAGCTCGGCGACGTCATGAAGGAGTCGGCGAAGATCGCCCAGACCTACGTGCACGCGCACGCGGAGGACCTGGGCATCGACCCCGACCTGTTCAAGGAGCGCGACCTGCACGTCCACGTGCCGGCGGGCGCGATCCCGAAGGACGGCCAGAGCGCGGGCATCACGATGACCACCGCGGTGGCGTCGCTGCTCACCGGCCGGGCGGTCAAGCACACGGTCGGCATGACCGGCGAGGTCACGCTGCAGGGCCGCGTGCTGCCGCTCGGCGGCCTGAAGCAGAAGGTGCTCGCCGCGCACGCCGCGGGGCTCACCGACGTGATCCTGCCCGAGCGCAACCGGGCCGACCTCGACGACGTCCCCGAGGACGTCCGCGAGGCGATGACGTTCCACCCGGTGATCACCGTCGGCGAGGTCCTGGAGCTGGCCCTTGAGCCTGCCCCCGCAGGCCAGTCGGCACTCGCCTCCTAGCCGGACCCGGCGCGCTGCCGCTGAGCACAGCGGCGGCGCGCCCGCTTGTGAACGCAGACGCGCC
This sequence comes from Actinomycetota bacterium, assembly GCA_005788585.1. The sequence goes on from SYBY01000096.1 coordinate 1,632, forward strand.
GCCGTCGCAAGTCCCTGGAGACACCTCGACTCCCCAGGAGATGCACGTATGGACCTGCGACACCGACTCCTCGCGATCGCCGCGGCGACGCTCACCATCCCGGTGCTGACCGCCGGCACCGCGACCGCCGCCGACCAGTTCGCGGCCGTCACCGACGGCACCAAGATCGTCCGCTTCACGTCTGATGACCCCAACGCGACGAAGGCGGTGAACGTCCGCGGGCTCCAGCCCAACGAGACGCTCGTCGGCCTCGACATCCGCCCGGCGAACGGCAAGCTCGTCGGCCTCGGCAGCACCGGGCGCATCTACGACGTCAGCTCGTTCACCGGCCAGGTGCGCCCGCTCGGCGAGCCGTTCACCCCGACGCTCGACGGCGAGTCGTTCGGCTTCGACTTCAACCCGACGGTCGACCGCATCCGCATCACCTCGGACGCGAACCAGAACCTGCGGCTCGTCCCGGACACCGGGCAGGTCGCCTTCCAGGACGGCACGCTGACCTACGGCCCCGGCGACATCAACGCGGGCCGCGACCCGCTGATCGTGGGCTCGGCCTACACGAACCCGGACACCGACCCGGCGACCGGCACGGCGCTCTACAACCTCGACGCCGCGCGCGACAGCCTCATCCTCCAGGACCCGCCGAACGCCGGTGGCCTGAAGACCGTCGGCGCCCTCGGGGTGAACATCGGCGCGGACGCGGGCTTCGACATCGGCGCGTCGGGCGTCGCGTACGCCGCGGTCGTCCCGCGGGGCGCGAAGGGCTCGGTGCTCTACACCGTGAACCTGCAGACCGGGGCGAGCACGCGGGTGAAGCGGATCGGCCCGATCTCGGTCGGCCGGATCGAGGCGCTCGCGGTGATCGGTACGACGCCGTAGCGTCTGCGCGCCCGCGCGGTGCCCCGACCGCATCGGTCGGGGCACGCGGGTGTCTACCGTTAGTGACGTGATGAGCCTCCTCGGTCCTGTCCTCGCCGCCGTGGCATCGGCCACTGGCACGCCCGCCCCGCAGCCGGCGACGGCGGAGCCCGCAGCGGCGCCCCGGCTGCAGTCGGTCGGGACGTTCGAGCAGCCGCTGCACGTCGACGCGCCCCCTGGCGATCGCTCGCGGGTGTTCGTCGTCGAGCAGGGCGGGAAGATCCGGATCATCAAGGGCGGGCGCCGGCTGGAGCAGCCGTTCCTCGACGTGTCGGGACGGATCACCGCCGGCGGTGAGCAGGGGCTCCTCGGCCTGGCGTTCGCGCCGGACTACGCCCAGAGCCGCCGCTTCTACGTGCACTACAGCGCGGAGGAGGACGGGGGCACGCGGATCGTCGAGTACCGCGCGTCGGCGTCGAACCCCGACGTGGCCGACGCGGGCTCCGCGCGGCTGGTGCTCCAGCAGGACCAGCCCGAGGCCAACCACAATGGCGGGCCGCTGCGCTTCGGTCCCGACGGCATGCTGTACATCGGCCTGGGCGACGGGGGAGGCGGTGGCGACCAGCACGGCCGCCGCGGCAACGGCCAGTCGCTGAGCACGAAGCTCGGCAAGATCCTGCGCATCGATCCGCGGCAGAACGGGTCGCGGCCGTACTCCATCCCGTCGGGCAACCCGTTCCGCACGCGTTCCGGCGCGGCGCCCGAGATCTACGCGTACGGCCTGCGCAATCCGTGGCGGATGGCGTTCGACCCGGCGACGGGCGACCTGGCGATCGCCGATGTCGGGCAGAACGAGATCGAGGAGATCAACTTCACGCGCCGCAACCGGGCGCGCGGTGCGAACTTCGGCTGGCGGCCCTTCGAGGGGCGTCAGCGCTTCGCCTCCGGCGAGTCGGCGCCCGGTCACGTTCCGCCCGTGCTGCAGAAGAGCCACGCCGACGGCTGGTGCTCGATCACGGGCGGCGTGTTCATCCGCGACCGCGCCCTCGGCTCGGCGCTTCAAGGCCGGTACGTCTACGGCGACTTCTGCGTCGGGCAGGTGCGGGTCGCGAAGCTGCGCCCCGGCCGGGCGACGAACGACCGGTCGCTGGGCGTGCGGCGGGTGGAGAATCTGTCGGGCTTCGGCACCGACGGGCAGAACCGCGTGTATGTGACGTCGCTCGCGGGGCCGGTCTACCGGCTCACGCGCTGACGCCGCGCTTGGCGACGTACATCGCCTGATCGGCGCGCTCCAGCGCCGACCCGACGTCGTCGGTCGTCTCCGCGAGGGTGAACCCGAGGCTCGCCGACGCGCACCGTCCGCCGGGCAGCGGGATGGAGGCGAGCGCATCACGGACCCGGGTGATGACGACGTCCGCCGTGGCGGCGTCCGTGACCTCGGCGACCACGGCGAACTCGTCGGGGCCGAGGCGCGCGACGGTGTCCTCGGCCCGCAGCGCATCCGTCAGCCGGCTGGCGACCTCGACGAGGACCCCGTCACCGACGTCGTGGCCGAGGGTGTCGTTGATGGTCTTGAACGCGTCGAGGTCGGCGACGGCGACGAGGATCTCCCCGCCGTGGCGCAGCCGGCGCGCGAACGCCTGGGCGAGGCGGTCGCAGAGCACCAGGCGGTTGGCGACGCCGGTCAGCCCGTCGTGCGACGCGGCGTGCCCGAGCTCGTGCGCGAGCGACGCCAGTTCCAGGTGGGAACCGGCCTGCTGGGCGAGGTCCTCGAGCCGCGCGAGCTGCGGGTCGGTCAGGTCGCCGGGGATCTCGTCCCAGGTGCAGAGCGTGCCGACCACCACGCCGTCGGAGGTGCGCAGCGGCAGCGACGCGTAGAACCGCACCGGCGCGTCGCCGCGGATGAAGGAGGAGTAGCCGAAGCGCTCGTCGCGCGTGGCGTCGGCGCAGACGATCCGCTGCTCGCCGTCGATGACGCGCAGGCACATCGCGTCCTCGCGCGGATGGGGGCCCAGCGGCGCGCCCGCGGCGGCGACCCGGTGCTGTGCGACGTCGTCGAAGATGTGGACGCCCGCGCAGCTCGCGCCCGCGACGTACGCGGCCACGCGAGCGACGCCGCTCAGCGCGGGATCGCCGGCACGCGACAGCACGCCGAGGCGGGTCAGGGCGTCCTGACGACGCCGGGTGAGGGCGGGATCAGCGGGCACGTCCCGGGAGAACGGCACGTGCCCGCCGGAGTTGAGCGGCGGTTAGGACGCCTGTCCACTCACCGCGGGCGCCGTCTCGCCCTGGCGCGCAACCCTCCACGCCCAGATGATGAGCGGGAACTGCAGGGGCAGGCGCGCCCAGAGGGCGGCCTCAGGGATGTCCGGGTAGTCGTCGGGGTTCAGCGCCATGTGCACGTTCGCGGGGTACACGCCGACCAGCGTGGCCACGAGCAGCAGGCCGCCGAAGCGTCGCGTCTTCGGGTGCAGCACGGCGAGCCCGCCGACGGCCTCCGCCACGCCGCTGGCGTAGACGAGTTCGCGGTGGGCCGGCAGGTAGTCGGGCATGATCGCCTCGTACCACTTGGGCTTCAGGAAGTGCAGCGCCCCCGCGGTGATCAAGATGAAGCCGAGGATCCGGGCGCTCATCGGGCACGCATCCCTGCGAAGGCGACCTCGACGTAGCGGCGCCAGGAAAAGTCCGGGCGCGTGTTCTCCATGTCGGCGATGTACGCCAGTGAGCACATGAGCATGGAGACATCTTCCACGGTTGCGTCTGCGCGCAGCTGTCCCGTGGCCCGCCCCTCCTCGAGCAGGCGTGTGGTCGCGACACGCAGCCGGGTCTCCTGTTCGGCCATCACCCCGAGGATCTCCCGTGATCCGGCGACGGCGGCGGCGAGCCCGCGGTCGCTCGCGCAGCGCTCGCCGCAGATCGTCGCGAGTGAGATGAAGCGGTCCCACGGCTCGCCCTCGGCGTCCACGGCGGCCTCGGCGAGGTCGGCGATGCGCGAGAAGTGATCGCGCACGAGCGCCTCCACGAGCGCCTCCTTCGTGGGGAAGTGGCGATAGACCGTGCCGACGCCGACCCCGGCGCGCCTGGCGATGTCGGGCATCTGCGCGTCCTCGCCCTCGGCGGCGAACTCGGCGCGCGCGGCCTCGATGACCTTCTCGCGGTTGCGGCGCGCGTCGGCGCGCATGGGCTTCTCGGTGGTGGCTGTCACGTCTCTCCCCGTGCGTGAGCTTGCAAGCGGAATCCGGTTTCCGTTATCGTGCCGCCGAACCCGAAACGGACTTCTCCTTCCACTTTATACCGGAGCCTCACCATGTCCCCCGATCCCGCAGCAGCCGAGCGCCGCAAGTGGCTCGCGCTCATGCTCCTCGCCGTCGCGCAGTTCGTCGTCGTGCTCGACGCCTCGATCACGAACGTCGCCCTGCCGTCCATCGGCCGTGATCTCGAGATCTCCCAGGAGAACCTCGCCTGGGTCGTCAACGGCTACACGCTTGTCTTCGGCGGCTTCCTGCTCCTCGGCGGCCGCATCGCCGACCTCGTCGGCCGCCGCCGCATGTTCATCGTCGGCCTCGTGCTGTTCAGCGCCGCGTCGCTCGTGGGCGGGTTCTCCACGAGCGAGGGCATGCTGATCGCCGCGCGCGCCGTGCAGGGGTTGGGCGCCGCGCTCGTGTCGCCGGCCGCGCTGTCCATCCTCTCCGTGACGTTCGCCGAAGGGCCCGAGCGCAACAAGGCCATGGGCGTCTGGGGCGCCGTCGCCGGCTCCGGCGGCGCGGCGGGCGTGCTGCTCGGCGGCATGCTCACCGAGTGGCTGAGCTGGGAATGGGTCCTGTGGGTCAACGTCCCGATCGGCATCGTCGCCGCGATCCTCGCGCTGTCGCTCATCGACGAGAGCAGGCAGCAGTCCGACACCCGGCACTTCGACATCGCCGGCGCGGTGTCGGTCACCGCCGGCCTGTCGATCCTGGTCTACGCGCTGGTCGACGCCAACGACGCGGGGTGGGGCTCGGGCCAGACGCTCGGCCTGCTCGCGCTCTCAGCGGCACTGCTCGCGGCGTTCGTCGTGGTCGAGCGGCGGTCGAGGTCCCCGCTGGTCCCGTTCCGCATCTTCGGCAACAGGACGCTGACCGGCGCGAACGTCACGGGCCTGCTCATCGGCGCATCGCTGTTCAGCATGTTCTTCTACATCTCGCTGTACATGCAGCAGACGTTGGGCTACGACGCGCTGAAGGCCGGCGTGGCCTACCTGCCGCTGGCGCTGACGATCATCATGGCCGCCGGCATCGCGTCGGCCCTGGTGACGAAGATCGGCTTCAAGCCGGTGCTCCTCGGTGGGCTGTCGCTGGTCGTGATCGCGCTGCTGTGGTTCAGCCAGGTGTCGGTGGGCGGCAGCTACGTCGGCGACATCCTGTTCCCGTCGGTGATCGCCGGCGCGGGCCTCGGGTTCGCCTTCGTGCCGGTCACGCTGGCCGCGACGCACGGGACCGACGAGCACGACGCCGGCCTGGCCTCCGGTCTGATCAACACGTCGCAGCAGGTCGGCGGCGCGCTCGGCCTCGCGGTCCTCTCCGCGGTGGCGGCGGGCGTCACCGGCACGGTCGTCCCCGGAGCGCCCGGGTCGGTCGAGGCGCTCACCGACGGCTTCCAGGCGGCGTTCCTCACGGGCGCCGGCCTCGCGGCCCTCGGCGTGGTGTCCGCGGCGCTGCTGATCCGCGGCAGCGACTCCAAGGCGCTCATCGGGGCGGAGGTCGCCCCCGGGACGGCGGTGGGGTGATCCTGCCGGTACTCTGACGGCCGTCATAGCCGTGCCCTCGAAAGGAACCGCCCGTGCCGACCCTCACCCGTGAAGGCGACGTCTTCGTCCTGCATCTCGGCAACGACGAGAACCGCTTCAACCCGGAGTGGGTCGGCTCGGTCAGCGCGCTGCTCGACGAGGCCGCGGCGGCTGAGGGCCCGCGCGCGGTGGTGCTCGCCGCCGAGGGCAAGATCTTCAGCAACGGCCTGGACCTGGAGTGGATCGGCGGGCACGCCGAGCAGCTCAACGACTTCCTCGTCGAGGTCCACGAGCTGTTCGCCAAGACGCTGGTGTTCCCGGGCGCGGTCGTCGCCGCGATCCAGGGGCACTGCTTCGCGGCGGGCGCGATGCTCGCGCTGGCCTGCGATCAGCGGGTCATGCGCGCCGACCGGGGCTTTTTCTCCATGCCCGAGGCGGACATCAACATCCCGTTCACGCCGGGCATGAGCGCGCTGATCCAGTGCAAGCTCACGCCGCGGGTGGCCCACGAGGTGATGACGACGGCGCGCCGCTACGGCGGCGAGGACGCGGCGGCGGCGGAGATCGTCGACGCCGCGGTGGGGGAGAGCGAGGTCCTCGCGACGGCGGTCGAGCGGGCCGCGGCGCTGGCGGGCAAGGACGCCAACACGGTGCGGATCATCAAGGAACGGATGTACGCCCCGACGGTCGCGACCCTGCGCGACGCGTCGGTCAACACCTTCGGCTCCTAGAGCGAGTCGAGCACGAACTCGTCGTCGCCCAGCAGGACGACGACGGGGTCGCCGGGCCGTGCGGCGAGCCCCAGCGGGATCTCGGGGTTCGTCGTCTCGTAGTCGGCGGCCACGACGCTGCGCCCACCCACGAGGGTGGCGATCCCGGCGATCGCGTCGGCCAGCATGTGCAGGCCGCCGATCGTGCCGGTGACCTGCCCGGCCACGGCGTCGACGTCCATGGCGGGGAGCTGCTTCATTTCGGGCAGCATCGGCAGGACGACGTCGCTCGCCGCGCTGTGGGGCAGCTCGCGCTCCTCGCCCTCGGCGTCGACGACGAGGATGCCGCCCAGGCGCACCGCCCGGATCGCGGCGGGGTCGCCGCCGTCGCTGCCGGGGTCCTGCAGGATCGAGACCTGCAGCGCACCGGTCTGGTGCAGCAGCTCGCGGGCCAGGGCGATGGAGCGGTCGACGTCGACGGGAGGCATCGGCGATCAGCCTACGGGGGTGTGACGCCAGGCGCGCGAGGGAGTGCGCGGATCCGTCACACGTCCCCGTCGGGAGGCCGCGTGTCGACCTCGCCGGCCACCGGCCGCCCCGCGCCGTCCCACAGCGTCAGCCGCCCGGTCCCGTCCGGGAACTCGCCCATCGCGGCGCGGTGCCCGCCGTCGGCGGCGTGCAGCTCGACGGTCGACACGCCCTCGGCGCGCTGGCCGACCCGCCCGCGCAGCGTCCCGCGCTCGTCGAGCAGCTCCATGCCGGTGCCGCCGTCGGGCCACGCGCCGACGCCCGCCCGGTACGCGCCGTCGGCGTCCCAGAACTCCACCGAGCACTCGCGGTCGCCCGCCGGCCCGGCGGCGAGCAGCGCGCGCAGGTGGCCCAACGGGTCCCAGACCGCCACGCCGTTCGGCCCATCGGCGTCCTCACGCAGGGACACGCGCTGCCGTCGCTCGGCGTCCCACAGGTCCAGCCCGGAGGTGCCGTCCAGCCAGGCGCCGAGCGTCGCGCGCCACGACCCGGCGCGATCGGCGAGCTTCACGGCCGCGGACCCGCCCGGTTCGACGACCACGGTCGCCCGCACCATGCCGTCCTCGTCGGCGAGGTCGAGCGCCACGCCCCCGTCGTCGCGGACGCCGAGGCGAGCGCGCACGGCGCCGTCCTCGTCGACGATCTCGATCCCAGGGACACGCAGCGGCTCCATGCCCCGGCTACGACGGCGTCAGGGGTCCGGGATCACGCGGCGGGTCAGCAGCAGCAGCCCCCACATGCAGACGGCCACCAGCGGGGAGAGGAACGCCACCGGGACCGACGCGAGGAAGACGGCCGCCGGGATGATGGTCCGCAGACGCTGGGCCCGCAGCGCCGCGGCGGTGGCCGGCGGCTCGCGCAGCAGGTCCCGGGCGTGGGCGTCGTGGAAGATCGCCCCCATGGCCAGCGACACGCAGGCCATGCAGACCGCATAGGGCCAGACGCCCCAGGCCTCGTTGCCGTACTCGCCGAGCAGCTCGGTGGGCACCGGCAGCAGCGCGATGAAGCACAGCACGAGCAGGTTCAGCGCCATGAGCCGTCCGTCGAACCCGCGCAGGTTGGCGAGCATCCGGTGGTGGTGGACCCAGAACAGCCCGACGACGGCGAACGACAGGAAGTACGCGACGAGCTGCCAGCGCACGTCCCAGAGCTCCTGGGGCAGCGGCAGGGTGTTGCTCGCCTCGGGCACCGTCGGGATGTCGATGGACAGCACGAGCAGCGTGATCGCGATCGCGAACAC
>SYBY01000097.1 GCA_005788585.1 Actinomycetota bacterium
GCTGCTGACGCTGATCGTCGTCGACCTCGCGTTCGGCTTCTCGGCGGCGGGCATCTCGGCGGGCGGCGTGCTGTCGTCCCTCGGCGCGATCGACCGTGCCGCGGCCACCGTGCCGGTCGCGTTCCTGCGTGAGCTCGGCGTCCTCGTCACCGCCTCTGTGGCGGCCGGGGCGATCGGCACGATGATCACCGCCGAGCTGGGCGCGCGGAAGATCCGCGACGAGCTCGACGCGCTGTCGGTGCTCGGCGTCGAGCCGGTGCGCAACCTGGTCCTGCCGCGCGTCGTCGCCCTGATCCTGATGATGCCCGTCCTGAACATGGTCGGGTTCATGGCCGGCTGCCTCGGCGCGTACCTCGGCATCGTCGGCTTCTACGACGCCAGCCACGAGAGCTTCGTCGCGCAGTTCCTGGCGAACACGAGCTGGCTCGACCTGTGGGCCAGCGAGCTGAAGGCCGTCGTCTTCGGAGCGATCATCGGCATCATCGCCTCGTACAAGGGGCTCGCGGTCAGCGGCGGCGCCGAGGGTGTGGGGCGCGCGGTCAACGAGTGCGTCGTCGCCTGCATCGTCGGCTGCGCCGCCGTCGGCCTCCTGTACTCCGCGCTCTTCCTCGCCATCTACCCGGACATCGCGGTGCAGCGGTGAGCGCACGCCGGCCCGATCCGCTCTACGAGGTCGGCGATTACGCGGCATTCGTCACCGCGGCCACGAAGGGCATCGCGCGGCTGCGCCCGTACACGGGCGAGGTGCTCCGCCAGGCGGGCATCCTCGCGCTCGGCAGCACGCTCGTCATCGTCCTCATGGCGTTCCTCATGGGCAGCGCGTGCGGCCTGGAGGCGTCGGCGGCCACCCGTGCGCTCGGCGGCGGTTCGTCGATCGGCGTCTTCACCGCGTTCTGCACGACCCGCGAGGTCGTGCCGTTCATCTTCGGCTTCATCCTCGCCGCGAAGGTCGGCTGCGGCATCGTCGCCGAGCTCGGGTCGATGCGCGTGCGCGAGGAGGTCGACGCGATCGAGGTCATGGGCATCCCGGCCATCTCGTACCTCGTGAGCTCGCGGCTCGTCGCCGCGCTGCTCATGGTGCCGCTGATCTACGCCGTGGCGGTCGTCGCGGGGCAGTTCGGCGCGTGGCTCGTCGCGGTGGCGTACTTCGCCGACGTGTCCGCGGGCACGTTCGAGATCGGCTTCTACGCCGCGCTCAGTCCGCTCGACCTCCTGTACTCGGCGATCAAGGGCCTGACGATCGCGCTGCTGGTGATCAGCGTGTCCCTGTACTTCGGCTACACCGTGCGCGGTGGCCCCGTCGAGGTCGGCATGGCGACGGCGCGATCCATGGGCGTGAACCTCGTCCTCGCGACGTTCGCGAACACCGCTCTGACCCTGGTCTTCTGGGGTATTGATCCGAACCTCCCGGTGGCGTGATCGGTCGCCCGCGCGTCATCGTCCCCGGCATCCTGGCCGTTGCCGTCCTCGTGCTCGGGGCCGTCCTCCTGCTCTCCGGCGGCGGCCCGTCGGGGCAGCAGCTCACGGTGAGGTTCGAGGCCGCGACCGGTCTCATCAAGGGCGCCGAGGTGCGCGCGGGCAGCGTGAAGGTCGGCGTGGTCGAAGAGGTCACGCTCGGCGACGACGACCGGCCCGAGGTCACGGTGGTTCTCGAGGAGGACTACGTCGTGCACGAGGGCGCGACGGCGGACCTGCGGATGCTCTCGCAGGCCGGTCAGCTCAACCGCTACGTGGAGATGACCAGCGGGTCCGGGCGCCCGCTCGGCGACGGGGCGGTGCTCGGCCTCGACGTCACCGACCAGCCGGTCGAGCTCGACGACGCGCTCGGCACCCTCACCCCCGAGGTGCGCACCGACGTGCGCCGCATCACCGCGTCCCTGGACCGCGGGCTGCGCGGCCACGGCGGCGACCTCTCCGCCACGCTGCGCCACAGCGACCGCGCGCTGCGCGAGACGAACAAGCTCGTCGCCGACCTCGCCGCCGACGGTCCCGCGTTGCGTCGGCTCGTCCGCGAGAGCCACACGCTGACGGGCGAGCTCGCGCAGGACCCCGAGGGGCTCCAGGCGGTCGCCGACCGGCTCGCCGGCACCCTGGCGACGACCGCGCGGCGCCAGCAGGAGCTCGGCGCGACGGTCGACGGGCTCGGCCCCGGGCTGCGCGGTGCGCACCGGGCGCTCGACGAGCTGAACGACACGACGCCGGAGCTGCGCCGCCTCGCCCGGGTGGCCGGACCGGCGGCGCAGGAGATCCGCGAGCAGGCGCCCACGATCCGGCGGCTGCTCGACGCCGCGCCGCCCGCCATGGAGGCGGCGCGGGAGCTGACCGAGGTCGCGCCGGCACAGCTCGAGGCGATGCGCCCGCTGCTGCGTGAGTCGGCCCCGGTCGTGCGCCGGCTGCCTGGGGCCCTGCGGCAGTTCGCGCCCATCCTCGACGAGATGCGCGCACGGGCCCCCGATGCGCTCGGCTGGCTGCCGCTGCTCGGCGACGCGCTCAGCAACTTCGACGTCAACGGCCACGCCGCGCGGCTGATGTTCGTCGCCAGCCCGGCACCCGAGACGACCGTGAAGCCCGACGAGAACAAGGCCGGCCTGCTCGAGGCGCCGTTCGACCGCGTGCCGGGGGCCGTCGGCGATCAGCCGTGGCGTGACTTCGCCGACTCGTTCATCGGCGACAAGCCGTGGGTCGCACCCGAGAACCAGAAGCTCCAGGCGCCCGCGCCGAAGGAGCGCACGCCATGAATCCGCGCATCGCCAGGTGGGCGGGCTGGACCATGGTCGCGGCGCTGATCTGCGCGCTCGGGCTGCTCTACGTCCTGTCCAGCGGCAAGGTCCTGGTCAGCCAGCGCGGCGCGCTGGGCGGGTCACTCGTCAAGGCGGAGTTCGACAACGCGTGGCCGCTCGTGCCGGGCATGACGGTGCGCATCTCCGGCGCCGTCGCGGGCACCGTGGAGAGCGTCGACCTGACCGACGAGGGGACCGCCGACGTCGGCCTGCGGCTCACCCGCGACGTCGCGGCCCCGCGCGCGGACGCCAACGCGGCGATCCGCCAGCACGACATCCTCGGTGACACGTACGTCGCGCTGGAGCTGGGCGACGATCCCGAGGAGCTCGACGGTCCGATCCCTCCGAGCCGGACGCTGGCGATGCCGCGCCTCGACGAGCTGTTCAGCACGTTCCGCGAACCCGAACGCGCCGCCGCGCAGACGCTCATGACCGAGCTGAGCCTCGCCGTGGAGGGCCGCGGGTCCGACCTCAACCGCGCGACGCTGCAGCTGCGCCCCGGCATGCAGGCACTGGACGAGCTGCTCGCCGAGCTCGACGGGCAGGAGGTCGACCTGCGGGCCGTCGTCACCGACGCGCAGCGGCTGACCGGCCAGCTGGCCGGGTCGACGGCGGAGATCGAGGCGAGCACGGACGCGCTCGACGCGCTGCTGGCCAGCGCCGCCGCCCAGGCACCGGAGCTCGACGCCACGCTGGCCCGCGCGCCGGAGGGGATGGCGGCAGCGCGGCGCACCCTCGCGCAGGTCGGCGAGCTGGCCGACCGCGCCCAGCCGCTCGCGCGCACGGTCGCCGAGGCCGCGCCCGAGCTGCGCGCCGCCGCCCCGTTGCTCGGCCCGTTCGCCAGGGACGCCCGCGCGTCGGTGGAGGCGCTCGCGCCGGTGTTCACCCAGCTCCGCCGCACGCTGAAGGCGGGGGAGAAGATCACCCCGAAGCTCAAGGACCTCGACCCGGTGGACGTGCTGCTGCCCGCCGCCGGGCTGCTCGAGGTGCTCTCGCCCGTGTTCGGCGACGGGGCCAAGGCGCTCTTCGGCGCGAGCACGTACGGCGGGGACCCGAAGGGCCAGACCGGCCTGGGTGCCGTGGCCGTCGAGCGCGGCGACCAGCCGACGACGCCGAGCGTCGACCCGCGCCGGATGTGGCTGCGCACCGGCATCGTGCTCAGCTGCGAGACGTTCGGCGTCCCGATCCGGCCCGGCTGCCTCGCACGCCTGCTCGGGCAGGGCGTCGACGCGCTCATTCCCGTGAACCTCCGCGCCGGGCAGTCCAAGAGCGAGCGCGCCGCCAAGCTGCCCGACGACGACCCCCAGCTCCAGGTCCTGGACTACCTGATGCGATGAGCCGCGCATCCCGGACCCCCACCCACCGGCCCAGGCGTCCCCTCGTCGCGCTGGCGTCCCGCCTGGCCGGCCATCCGCGCGCGCTCGGCTTCGCGACCCTCGCCGTGCTCGCCTTCGTCACATGGGTCATCGTGCTGTCGGTCAACGGCGTGCCGTTCCAGCAGCGCTACGCGCTCGTCGTCGAGCTGCCCGACGACGCGGTCCCGGTCGACGCGGCCGACCAGGTGCGGATCGCCGGCCAGCGCGCCGGGATGGTCAAGAGCGCCCGTCCGGTCGACGGCGGCAACCGCGTGGAGATCGAGGTCCTGCCCGACTTCTGGCCGATCGGTGATGAGACGACGGCGCGGGTGCGGGTCCGGCCCGCGTCGGGGCTGACGTTCCTCGAGCTGCGTCCCGACGGCGACGAGGCACTGGACGAGGGGTCGACGATCGTGCGCGCGAACGTCACGAGCGGCACGACGCTGCCCGAGGCGGCCGAGACCTTCGACGCGGCGACCCGCGACGCGCTCGCGGGAACCCTGCGCACCGGCGGCGCGGCGGTCCTCAGCCAGGGGGAGAGCTTGAACGCGGCGGCGAGGCAGCTGCCGCGGGTGCTGGACGAAGGCGTGCCGGTGGTCGGTGCGCTGACGCCCGAAGACGGTGAGCTGGCGGGCCTGATGACGGGCAGCCAGCGCATCGCTCGCGGGCTGGCGGGCGACGGACGGGACCTTCCCGTGGCACTGGCAGACACCAGTGTCTCCCTGCAGGCCGTCGCCCGTCGCCGCGAGGACCTCGCGGCGACGATCGACCGGGCCGCGCCGCTCCTGTCGCGCCTGGACGCCGTCAGCCCCGAGCTCGATGCGCTCATGACGCAGCTCACGCAGCTGACCCGCGACGTGACGCCCGCGACCGAGGCGCTCGCCGCCGAGCTGCCGGTGCTGCGCCGGGCGCTGGCCAGCAGCCCCGAGCTGCGGCGTGCGGCCGCGAAGCTCGGCCCGGCCGCGGCCGACGCGCTGGACCGCGGCCCCGAGGCGATGTACTCGCTGCACGGGCCGATCAGCCTGCTTGGCCCGACGGTCGAGCAGATCACCGCGATCACCGACGTCCTGAGCGCCTACCGCGCGGACCTCCTCGCCGGGGTCAAGGGGCTCGAGGCCGTCACCACGAAGACCTACGCCGAGGGCTTCACCGCCCCCGGCCACCCGGGGCTGCGCTTCGGCCCCGTGTTCACGTGCGGCACGCCGCGCAACCCGTACCCGGCGCCGGGGACCTCCCGGCAGGACGCGGGGGAGCGCGGGCAATGCTGACCGAGAAGGTGACACGCAAGCGGCTCGTGGGTCTGGCGATCGTCGTCGTCATCCCGATCCTCATCGCGATCGGCACGCTGCGGCCGTCGCCGTGGCAGGAGGACCAGACCGTCTGGGTCGTCTTCGACGAGGCGAAGGGGCTGGCGAAGGTCAACCGCGACGTGCGGGTCGCCGGGGTGAACGTCGGCGAGGTGGGCGAGGTCGTGCGGGTCGGCGACGACGCGAAGATCCAGCTCGTCCTCACCGAGGACGTCGGTGAGATCTACGCCGACGCGACCGCGACGCTGCGCCCGCACGCCGCGTTCGAGGGCGACGCGTTCGTCGACCTCGACCCCGGAAGCCCGTCGGCCGGCGCGCTCGGCGACCGGCCGGTGCCGAAGGACCAGACCTGGGTCTACGTCGCGCTCGACGAGTCGCTGCGCGGATTGGACGGCCCGCGGCGCGACGCGGTCGCCGGGGTCATCGGCGAGCAGGCGAAGACCGCGACGCCCGAGGCCGAGAACGCGCTCGGGGACACCCTGGAGCAGGCGCCGGGCGCCATGAAGGCGACCGGCCCCGCCGCACGAGCCGCCCGCGGCCCGCGCGGCGACGAGCTGCGGGAGTCGATCGGCGACCTGTCGCTCGCCGCGCCCGCGCTGGGCTCCCGCGCTCCGCAGTTGGCACAGGCCGTGCGTGACGCCGAGCGCACCCTCGCGGCCGTGGGGACCGACGACAACGAGGCGCTGGACGCGACCCTCGTCGCGCTGCCCGGCGCGGTGGCCGAGCTGCGCGACAGCGCCGGCACGCTCGTGTCGGTCACCCGGCAGATCAACCGCGCGACCAAGCAGGCCGGCCCGGTCCTCGACGAGGCGACCCCGCTGCTGATCTCCCTCGGCCCGCTCCTGCGCCGCTCGGTGCCCGTGCTCCGCGACGCGCCCCCGCTGACGCGCGACCTGCAGCTCGTCCTGGCCGACCTCGCCGGCGCGACCCCGGCGCTGCGGGCGCTCATCAAGCCGATCGAGGGGGCCGTGAGCGACCTGGACACCAAGGGGCTCCCCGCGCTGCACAAAACGTCGCGGCTCGGCCAGCCCGCCTACCGGCAGTTCCTCTCGGCGGGCGCGGGTCTGACCGGCGCGCTGGCGTCCTACCAGGACCTCGGCCAGAACTCGTTCTACGGCGCGGGGCACTACGCGCGCATCAGCGGCGACGTGGTCAACGGCCTGCTCGGGATGACGAACACCATCCCCGGGATGGCCGACATCGCGCGGGCGTGCGCGACCGAGCTGCGCGACGCCACCGGACAGCTCGCGCGCGCCGGGGGGTGCGGGCGGTGAGCCACATGCCGATGGCCCGGACCGCGCTGGTCTGCATCATCATCGCGGCGGTGGTGGGGGTGGGCTACACCCTGCGCAAGGTCGACGTCTCGCTGCCGTTCACCGCCGACCACTACATCGTCGAGGTCGAGCTGGAGAACGCCGCCGGTCTCGACGGTGCCGACCACCCGCTCGCGACCGTCGCGGGCACGAAGCAGGGGCGCGTCGTCGCCGTCCGGGTCGAGGGCCGGCGCGCGATCGCGACGCTCGAGCTGGACGCCGAGGTCGAGGGCAAGGTCTTCCGCAACGCGACCGCGGTCGTGCGGCCCATCGGCGCCGTTCCCGTCCTGTCGGTCAACGTCGACCCCGGCGACCCGGAGCAGGGCGCGCTGCCCAGCAACGCGACGATCCGCGCCGAGCGCACGTCGACGTACGTCGCGCCCGACCAGGTGCTCTCCGTGCTGGACGCCGACACGCGGGCGTACCTCCAGGTGCTGCTCGGCGAGGCGGACACCGCGCTCGACGGCCGGGGCTCGGACCTCGAGCAGATCATCCGCGACATCGCGCCGATGACCGCCAGCGCCCGCCGGGTGGCCGAGGCCGCGTCGGACCGCCGCCGGCTCATCCGCCAGCTCGTCGGGGACATCGCCGAGATCTCGGCCGTGCTCGCCCGTCGCCGCGACCAGCTCGCCCGGGCGGTCGACAGCGGCGGCCGCGTCCTGCAGGTCACCTCCGCGCGGTCGCCCGAGCTGGCGGAGGTCATGCGCGACCTGCCCGCGACCGTCGAGGCCGCGCAGCGGACCCTGCGGCGCGTGCGGGCGCTCGCGGGACCGCTGGACGAGGCGATGGACGGCGCGCTGCCCGCGCTGGAGGAGCTGCCCGAGGGGCTGCGCGAGCTGCGCGCCCTGACCCCCGATGCCCGCAGGATCCTCGACGACGTCGAGGCGCTCGAGCGCACCGGCAAGAAGCAGCTGCCGGCGATCCGCGCGTTCACGTCGCGCCTCGGGTCGGCGGCCGTCGAGGGTCGCCCGTCCGTCGAGGCCGCGGCGCGCACCGTCGACACGCTCGCGACCTACGGCGACGGCGTCGCGCAGCTGGGCGACCTCATCAGCGGCGCGGTCTCGACGAGCGACATCAACGGCGTGATGGCCCGCGCGATCATCACCGCGATCGAACCCGCCAACCCCGCGAACTTCGGCTTCGACCGGCTGCCGGAGGGCGCATCGGCGACCGAGAGACGGCGCCACGCCACCCGCCAGCGCGACGAGCTCGAAGAGGGGCTGGCGAAGCTGCTCGACGCCAGGTGCGCGACCGACCGCGTCGCCTGCATCATGCGCGCGGTCACGCCGGGCCTGCCCGGCAACGAGCACCTCAAGCGCAAGGAGGGCGGCGGCGGATGAACCGGCACGTGCCCGTCAGCGGCGTCGTCGTCCTCGCGGTCATCAGCCTCGTGTCGGTGCTCGCCTTCGTGCTGTTCAACCAGGCGTTCGGCGGCCCGGGCAGCCAGGTCGGCCAGGACGGCTACGAGCTCACCGTCGAGATGGACGAGACCGGGCAGCTGCTGCAGAAGTCGCTCGTGATGGTCAACGGCGTGAAGGTCGGCGAGGTCACGAGGGTCGACGCGCGCGCCGACGGGGCGACCGTGACGTTCACCGTCGCCGAGGAGTACCGGCCCGTGCGCCGGGGCGGCACGGCGTCGGTCGGTGCGCGGACCGCGTTCGGCGAGGCGTACCTGCGGCTGCGGCGCGGCCCACGTGACGCGGACGAGCTGCCGTCCGGCGCGTCGATTCCGGCCACCGACGCGGTGGCCCCGGACGAGGCGCTCGAGGCGTTCGGCCCGGACACCCGCGACCACCTGCGCTCGACGCTGCAGACCGTCGACGAAGGCATCAACCAGGGCGACGACCCCGAACGGCTGCGCGCGACCGTCGCGCGCGTCAGCGAGTCGGTCCAGCAGCTGCGCCGCCTGACGCGTGCGCTCGACGACCAGGAGGACGACGTCGCGGGCCTGGTCACCAGCGGCAGCACGATCGCGCAGGCCCTCGGCGCTCGCGAGGCGACGCTGCGGGCGATCGTCGCGGACAGCCGCACGACGATGGGGACACTCGCCTCGCGCACCGCCGCGCTGGAGGACGGGATCACGGAGACCCGCCGGTTGACCGAGGCGGCGAACGTCACGCTGACCGACCTCCCCGGCCTGGTCGACGACGCCCGCCCGGTCGCCGACGATCTCAGCGTCGCGACGAAGGCGCTGACCCCGGTCTTCAACCGGCTCGGCCCCACGGTGCGCTCGGCCGCCGGGGTCATCGACGGCCTCCCGCCTCTGGCCGACACCGCGACGCCGGCGCTGAAGGAGCTCGCCCCGGTCGTCGACGGGCTCGAGCCGCTCGCGGGCTGGCTCGTGCCGACGCTGCGCAACATCATCCCGCTGGCCGAGTGGCTCAAACCGCGGGCCAACGGCTACGCGGCGGTCTTCGCGCACCTGGCCTCGGCGACGGCGTCGGGCGACGCCGCCGGCCCGTGGCTGCGGCTCTACCTCATGATCGATCCGCGGATCAGCTTCGGCCGCGAGGCGCTCTGCGTCACCCCGCGGCCGGGCGGGGGCGGGTCGTGCAAGAACCCGTACCCCCAGCCCAACGACGCGCTGAACAACCAGCCCGGCAAGCCAGGCGACTTCCCGCGCCTGATGCCGGCGCCGGCGCCGTGACCTGCCGGGCGGGGGCTCAGCGGTCGAGCTGATACGTGATGTTCAGGTGCGTCAGGCTCACCGGCGACGCGTTCGCGACGCACGCCAGGAAGTTGACGGGCAGCCGCGGGGTGGCGACGCCGTAGAGCGTCTTCAGCTGCTCGGCCGTGAGGCTCGCCCGGGGCGCGACGGTGATGGTCGCGTCGGGGTTGCCGCAGTCCGACGTCTGCTTGCCGGGCTTGACGAAGCGCAGCGTGCTCGAC
>SYBY01000098.1 GCA_005788585.1 Actinomycetota bacterium
CCAGACATCGAGCTCGGTCCAGTTCGAGAGCGGGAACACCCGGACGCTCTCGCCCCGGCGCACGCTGCCGTTGTAGAGGTTCCACGGCTCGGGCCGCTGACGGCGCGGATCCCAGCCGCCGAAGTCGTCGCGGAAGCTGAAGATGCGCTCCTTCGCCCGGGCGCGCTCCTCGTCGCGGCGCGCGCCACCGAAGGCGGCGTCGAAGCCGTGCTCCTCGATCGCGTCGAGCAGCGTCGTCGTCTGCAGGCGGTTGCGCGACGCGCCCACGCCCGTCTCCTCGGTCACGCGACCGGCGTCGATCGACTCCTGCACGCTCGCGACGATCAGGCGCTCGCCCAGCTCGGCCACGCGGCGATCGCGGTACTCGATGACCTCGGGGAAGTTGTGCCCCGTGTCGACGTGCATGAGCGGGAAGGGGAACTTCCCGGGACGGAAGGCCTTCTCGGCCAGCCGCAGCAGGACGATGGAGTCCTTGCCGCCGCTGAAGAGCAGCACGGGCTTCTCGAGCTCCGCGGCGACCTCGCGCATGATGTGGATCGCCTCGGATTCGAGCGCGTCCAGATGGGTCAGCGTCCTGCTCATGCGGATGCCACCGCCTCTCGGGTGGGTTGGGGAACGGGGGGACGAACGCGGTAGATGACGGCCGCGAAGATGCCGACGGCCACCGGGATGCCGACGATCGCCGTGACGGGGACGTCGACGCCTGCCTTGCTCATGACCGCGAGCGCCGAGCCGAGCAGCACGCAGCCGAGGACGGGGCGCAATCCGTTGGACGGCACGCGCTGCATGAGCCACGCGCCAAACCACACGCCCGGGATCGACCCGGCCAGGATGTTGGCGGTGAGCAGAAGGTCGACGTTGCCGCTGACGAAGTGCGCGAAGCCCGCGACCCAGAGCAGGACCGCGGCGTGGAAGACGTCGGTGCCGACGACGCGGTGCGGCGTCATCTGGAAGATGAGGATGAGCGCCAGGCCGATGAGCGCGCCCGAGCCGACGCTCGTCAACCCGAGCAGCACGCCGATGACCGCGCCGATGCCGACCGCCAGGATCTTCGTGCCGCGCCGCAGTTCGACGGTGTCGCGCTCGCGAGAGATGAGCTTGGTGAGGAAGAGCGCGCGGAAGAGGATCGCGATCGCGACGACGAGCAGCATGCTCGCGACGAGCGTGAGGAGGATGGGGTCGAAGTCCTCGCCGTACGCGCCGTGCAGGCGGTCCAGCGCGTAGACGCCGACCAGCGAGCCGGGCACCGAGCCCACGGCCAACCAGATCGACAGCCCCATGTCGACGGTCCCGGCGCGCAGGTGGCGCCAGCCGCCGACCGTCTTCGTGATCGCGCCGTACGCGAGGTCGGTGCCGATGGCGACGACCGGCTGCACCCCGGCGCCGAGGATCAGCAGCGGCGCCATGAGCGACCCGCCGCCGATGCCCGTCAGCCCCACGAGGATGCCGACGCCCAGTCCGAACAGGACGATCAGCGGATCCATCGGATCAGCCGATCTCCTGCACGTGCAAGCCGCACTCGGTCTTGTCCTGGCCCGCCCAGCGGCCCTCGCGCCCGTCGCCCGGCAGCGTGCACGGCGCGCAGCCGATCGACGAGTAGCCCTGGTCGTGGAGCTCGTGGTAGGGCAGATCGCGCGCGGCGATGTGCTTCCACAGGTTCTTGTCGGTCCAGTCGGCCAGCGGGTTGTACTTCGGGATGCCGCGCTTCTCGTCCCACTCGAGCTTCTTCGCGTTCGCGCGGGTCGGCGACTGCTCGCGGCGGATGCCGGTGATCCAGGCCGTCGCGTCGCTCAGCGCCCGCTCGAGCCCGGCGACCTTCTCCGAGCCGCAGCAGTCCTCCGGACCGGTCCACGGACCAGGCCCACCCACCCGCGAGGCGTCCTCGACGTCGACGTGCACGCCGAAGCGGTCCTCGAACGCCTTCCAGGCCGCGAGGGTCTCCGGGAACAGCACGCCGGTGTCGATCGTGACGATCCGCGTCTGCGGCGCCACGCGGGCGACCGCGTCGACCAGCA
Source organism: Actinomycetota bacterium (assembly GCA_005788585.1). The sequence goes on from SYBY01000098.1 coordinate 2,016, forward strand.
CGCTCTCCTCCTTCTGGAAGGAGCAGAGGAGCACGAGGCCGGCGCCGTGCTGCTCGCCGGCATGGCGAAGCACGGCGTCGACATCGAACGCCTCCAGGTCCGGCAGGTCGGTGGGGCTCAGACCGCGCACTCGCCCTCGCCGCGCTGCACCACGAAGGGCACGTCGCGGTTCCAGTCGATGAACATCTGCATCGTCTCGACGGAGAAGTCGACGGCGATGGAGAGGTCGCGGACCTCGTCCTCGAAGCGCTTGGTCCCGATGCGCTCGGCGTACTGGTTGAACGTCTCGGTATCCGAGGCGCGCTCGGCCTGGTACATCGTCAGCCACCGCTCGACGGCGTCCGGGACGCGCTTCGCGGGCAGGCGGACCTTCAGGCGCGTGCCGAAGACGACGTCGCCGCCCTCGTAGTTGCCGCCGATGTGCGCGACGTACGCCGGGAGGGTGTGCTCGCCGACCTTGATCGACGCGCCGTAGAACCCGATGTTCCCGATGTGGTGCTGCGAGCACCCGTTCGGGCAGCCGCTCATCTTGATGTGGATGCCGCGGGTCAGCGGGTCGGTGATGTTCATCGACTCGACCTTC
>SYBY01000099.1 GCA_005788585.1 Actinomycetota bacterium
GACGACCCTGGCCTCCTCCGGTCAGGTCCCCAATGGGGATGTGGGGGACTCGTCACACATGATGGGGTGACTATGTGGAATTTGAAACGATCTCGATGTTGAGATCGTGTTAAGCCGCAAGCTGACTGTTCGGTCAGCTTCCGTCGCTCAGTTCCACGTTTCGAGCCGTGAAGCCCCGTCAGCGCCAACCACGGCGTGCACGCCGTCGAGTGCGGCGAGCATCTCGGGGTGATCCGCGCGGGTGTGCGCGCCACGGCTTTCCTCCCGGCCCAGCGCGCATGCCGCAATGAGCCGTGCAAGGGGGTGTGGGTCGTCCAGGAGGCGCTCCAGGCCCTCTCGGGTCCGGACGAGCCCCGCGTCGCGCCAGAGGGCCTCCTGGGTCTCGCGGGAGGGGCGCTGCAGCGGCCGGGACCCCGGAGGCGCGACGCCGTTTCCCATGTCGGGGAGGTCGATCGCCGCGCGCGCGGCCCTGGACCCGAAGACGAAGCACTCGCTCAGGCTGTTCGACGCAAGGCGGTTCGCACCGTGCAGGCCGGTGCACGCGGCCTCGCCGACGGCGAGCAGCCCCTCGATGCTCGCCCGGCCGTCGAGGTCGGTCACGACGCCGCCCATCATGTAGTGCGACGCCGGCGCGACCGGGATGAGGTCGCGCTCGGGATCCACGCCGGCCTCGCGCAGGACGGCGACGACGTTGGGGAACAGCATCGGGTCGACCTGCCGCATGTCGAGCCCGACCGACGGGCGCCCGGTCCGTTGCAGCTCGGCGAAGATCGCCCGGGCGACCTCGTCGCGCGGCGCGAGCTCATCGACGAACCGCTCGCCGTCGACCGTGTGCAGCGTGGCGCCCTCACCGCGGATCGCCTCGGTGATGAGGAAGCCCTCGCGACCGGGCAGCCCGGTCACGGCGGTGGGGTGGAACTGGAGGAACTCGAGATCCGCGAGGTCGGCGCCCGCGTCGTGGGCGAGCGACAGCCCGATGCCCAGGGACCCGGGCGGGTTGGTCGTGCGCCGCCACAGGGCGGCGGCGCCGCCGGTCGACAGGATCGTGCCCCGCGCACGGATCGCCCGGTCGTCCTCCAGGACGACACCGATGCACCGGCCGTCCTCCATCCACAGGTTCGTCGCCCGCGCGCCCTCCAGGACCTCGATGCGCGGGTCCTCGACCACGCGCGCCGAGAGCTGACGCACGATGCGGCGGCCGGTCGCACTGCCGCCGCAGTGCGCGACCCGCCGGCGCGTGTGCCCGCCCTCGAGGCCCAGCGACAGCGCGCCGCTGCGGTCGGCGTCGAAGACGACCCCGAGGCGCTCGAGGTCGCGCAGGCGCTCGGGCGCCTCGGACACGAGGACCTGCGCGGCGGACCGGCGGACGGCGCCGCGACCCGCGACCTCGGTGTCGGTGAGGTGCAGCTCCGGCGAGTCGTCGGCCGCCATGGCGGCGGCGATGCCGCCCTGCGCCCAGTAGCTCGCGGTCTCGGCCAGCGGGGTGGCGGAGACGAGGGTGACGCGTGCCCCGGCCTCGGCGGCGGTGAGCGCCGTGAACAGCCCGGCGCCGCCCGCGCCGATGACCGCGACATCACAGTGGCGGAGATCGAACCCGTCCGGCATGGGCGGGTACGGTAGTCGGCTCATGGCCGCACCGGTCCTGCTTCACCATCCTGCGTCCCTCGAGCACGACACGGGGATGCACCCCGAGTCCGCCGCGCGCATTCGGGCGATCCACGCCGAACTCGACCTGCGCGGCGGCCTGGGCTGGGAGCGCCGCGAGTCCGACGCCGTCGCTCGCGACGCGCTGCTCGCCGTGCATCCCGAGCGCCACGTCCTCGCGATCGAGGAGCTCGCGGCCGCCGGTGGCGGGCAGCTGGACATGGACACGATCGTCAGCGCCGGGTCCTGGGAGGCCGCCGTGCGCGCCGCCGGCGGTGCGGTCGGCGTGGTCGACCTCCTGCTCTCCGGCGCGGCTCCCGCTGCGGCGACGGCGCAGCGCCCGCCCGGCCATCACTGCGAGGCCGCGCGCCCGATGGGCTTCTGCCTGTTCAACAACGTCGCGATCGGGGCGCAGCACGCCCTCGACGCGTACGGGCTGGATCGCGTGATGATCCTCGACTGGGATGTCCATCACGGCAACGGGACGAACGACATCTTCCACGCGAGGTCCGACGTGCTGTTCGTCTCGATGCACCAGTGGCCGCTGTATCCGGGGACCGGCGCGGCCGAGGACATCGGGTCGGGGCGCGGCATGGGCCACACCGTCAACCTGCCGATGATGCCCGGCTCCGCCGATGACGCGTGGGTGTCGATGGTCGAGCATGTCGTCCGGCCGCTGGGCCGGGCGTACGGACCGCAGCTCATCCTGATCAGCGCGGGGTACGACGCGCACCGCGACGACCCCCTCGCCGACTGCCGGGTCAGTGATGACGGCTACGCGGCGATGACGGCGTCCGTCCGTGCGCTCGGGGCCGATGTCGGTGCCCCGGTGGGCGTCGTGCTCGAGGGCGGCTACGACGTCGCGGCGCTGGGGCGGTCCTTCGCGGACACGCTGGAGATGCTGGGTGCGGAGGAGGCGCCGGCCGCTCCGGAGCTCGCGTGCCACCCGGCTGCCGGCCAGGCCCTGCGGCGCGTGGCCGAGAGCTGGCCCGCGCTGCACGGCGTGTAGCTACGGCGTCGTGGCGGTCGCGGCCGGTGCGGTCGCGGTCGGGGCCGGCGACGAGGTGGCCGCGGGCGGTGTGGTGGCTGCGGGCGGCGCAGTCGTTGCGGGCGGAGTCGTGGCCGGGGGGGTCGCGGGCGCCGGAGCAGGGGCGGGCGCTGCGGCTGGTGCCGTGGTGGCAGTGGCCGCCTGCGGGTCGTCGTCGTTCGTCAGGGCGACGAACGCGGCCGCGAGCGCCGCGCCGGACAGCGCGAGGACCACGGCGATGACCACCACGGGCGTGCGCCAGTTCGGCGCGGGCGCAAGGCGGGTGCGGGCTGCCGCGCCGCACTCCAGGCACCAGTCCTGCTCGGGGCCCACCGGCGCGCCGCAGCGCGGGCAGGCGATCGTGCCCGCCTCAGGCGGTCCAGGATCGGCGGGCGTGCTCACCGGCCGGCGGGCGGGGGCGCGAGC
>SYBY01000100.1 GCA_005788585.1 Actinomycetota bacterium
AGGATGCCCCGCAGCGAGCCGCCGGGCCCCGGCGGGTCCGGCAGCGACGACGGGCCGCCCGTGACAGGGGCGGCCCGTGGCGTGGACGCGGGTGCGGCGGGTGCCGGGCGCATGGCTCCGCTCAGCGGATGCGGTCGCCGATGCGCCCCCAGCGCGCCGCCGTCACGAAACGGGGAAAGGCGGCGTCCAGGTCGCGCTTGTCGTACGAATAGTAGATGAACAGCGGCTTGCCGCGGATGACCCGGCGGGGGATGGGCCCCATGTAGCGCGAGTCCAGCGACTGGTCGCGGTTGTCGCCCATCAGCCAGTAGTGGCCGGCGGGCACCACCAGCGGGCCCCAGTTGTTGCGCGAGGGACGGTACTGACGCGGGTTCACCGTGGAAAGCAGCAGCGGCAGGTGGTTCTGCGCGCCGTACATCTCGCGGCGGATGGAGGGGTCCATCAGCCCGAAGCCCTCCATGTCGATGGGCTCGTCGAACCCCTGGCCGTAGTGCGCGTACGGCTCCGCCACCTGGCTTCCGTTGCGGAACAGCACCCCGTCCGTCATCTGCAGCGTGTCGCCCGGCGTGCCGATGACCCGCTTGACCACGTCGATCTGCGGCTCGTTGTACGTGGGGCGAAACACCACGATCTCGCCGCGCCGCGGGTCGCGCAGGGCGGGCAGCTTGATGTCGGAGAAGGGGATGGTGGCGCCGAACAGGGCGTTGTTGGCCATCAGGTAGTCGCCCACCAGCAGCGTGTCCTCCATGCTCTCGGAGGGGATGGAGTACGCCGTGATGAGGAACGTGCGGATGACGAAGAACAGCAGGATGGCCGCGCCCACCGACTTGATCCACTCGATGAGGCCGCCGGGCTGCGAGGCGCCGCCTTTGCCCGCTTCCTTGTCCTTGCCGCGCGCCTTGTCGCGGGCGCGCTGCTGCTCCTTGCTGCGCAGCGAGCCCACGAGCTCCTTGCGCTCTGCCGGGGCGGGCGGGGCCGCGGGCTCCGGCGCGGCCGCGGACGAAGCCTCTGCCGCGGACGCCTGGCCCAGCGTGGGATCGGAGCCCGCGGGGGGCAGGACGACGGTGCGGTCCGCGTCGTCTCCGGGCAAGGCGGCGGGGCCGTCTACGGGCGATGCGCCGCCGGGCGTGCCCTTGCGGCTGCGGGATTTGGCCACGATCTGCGATCTATCTCTGGACGTCCGCGCGGGGAGAAGGGCGCCGATGTGCCGCCCCGGCGGGCCGTGCGGGTGAACCGATGAATATCCGGCCCGCGGCCGCCGTGCACAACCGCGAGGCGCGTTCCGTACGCCGGTGCCCCCCGAAAGTTTCCCGCCGCGCGCCGTCCCGCGCGGACCGGCCGGTTCTCCCGCAGCAGGTGCCCGACACGGCGCGCGGGGGGACCGAACAGGCCGCCCAGGCGGGTGGGGAGCCGACCGGGCGGAGCGTCGGAGTCGGCGAGGACCAGGGCCGCCGTGCCGCCCGCGAGCGCGAGGACGAACGCGACGACGATGCCGACGATGAGCAGCACGCCGAACCCGCGCACCATCGGGACCGGCGAGAGCAGGAGGACGAGGAAGCCCGCGATCGTGGCGGCTGCGGCCGTGGCCACGGTGGGCGCACCGAGCGCGGCGGCACGCTTCGCCGCTGGTTCGGCGCGAAGGCCGTCGCGCCGCCGCACCTCTTCGACGCGGGCCTGCAGCTGGATGGCGTAGTCGACCGCGAGGCCGATGAGGACCGGCAGGACGGCGATGGCGGCGATCGTCAGGGGTTGGCCCGCGAGCGAAAGCGCACCGAAGGTGATCCCCGCGGCACCCACGGCGACGCCGAGCGGCAGCAACCGGAGCCGGCTTGAGAAGACCAGCGCCAGCGTCGCGGCCATGACCAGGACCGCGGCGATCAGCAGGATGATCAGCGACCGGCTGATGGCGTCCGTGAGGTCGTCGACGACGACGGGCGCGCCGGTGACGGCCACCGAGACCTGGTCGAGCGCGAACTCCGACATGGTCGTCGCCTCGCGGATGTCGGCGATGGCCTGGCGTCGCTCGTCGTCGGAGAGGTCCGGCTTCAGGCGGACCTGGATGAGCGCCGCGTCGGGTCCCGGGAACAGGTAGGCGAAGCGCGCCTTGGGCGTCCCGGCGGGCTTGCTCGCGTCGTAAACGAGCTGCGAGATGAAGCTCGGGTCCTCCAGGTTCGGGACGCCGGTCAGCCCGTAGCGCACGGCGAGCTGCAGCAGGTCGCGCGTGAACTGCGCCTGCACGAGCTGCCGCGCCTGCAGGGCGAGCTTGTCCGCCTCGGCCTTGCTCTTGCCCTGCTTCAGCGCGAGCTGCCGGGCCGCCGTCGCCGCCCGCTCGGACTGCGCAGCCTGCCCCTGGGTGCGCTCGGCGAACCCCTGCTGGAGCTGGCGGGTCGACTCGTTGATGAACGTGCCGGGCCCGATGACCACCTTCACCGGCTTCGTCTCGGCAATGCGCCCGCAGGGGCTCTGCGAGCCGCCCGGCGGGATCGCGCCGCGCGGGACGTTGCCCGACACGCACCCCTCGAGCCCGATGACCTTCTGCAGGTTGTCGGTGAGGATCAGCCGGTTGAGCTCCCCGCGCAGCAGCACGATGACGCTGTCCGACCCGAACTGCTCGGCGAGATCGTCGGTGGCTTTCGCGGTGGCGCTCCCGGCGCCCACGAGCGTCTCGTTGCCGGCGTCCGGTTCGAGCCGAAGCGACAGCCCGGCCCCGATGAGCGCAAGGATGATGCACACCGCCAGCACCGGCCGCGGCCGCCGGGCGGCGAACGCGGCCAGCGCGTGCAGGGGCCGGCTCACGGCTGCGGCGAGGGCGCCGGCGGCACCTCAGTGCTGCTCGGCGCAACGGGCACCTGCGGGAAGTCCGTGGCCGAGCCGCCGGTCGTGAACTGACCCTGCTTGCGGCAGGCCGGGGCGGGGACGGTGTTGTCGGGCCCGGGGAACGCGGTGGCGCGAACGGTGTCGAGCAGCTTTTGCGGATCGTCCGTGAGCTGACTCAGTGCGCCCGGATCGCTGGACAGGGCCGGATCCGGGCGACCGCACTGGCGGGCCTCGTAGATGCCCATACCCTGCGCCAGCTTCTGGAACGCCAACGGGAACGGGTACGGGTTGGGTCGGCTGGAGCCCAACCGTCCCGGGTACGCGGCGAGGCTATCGGGCGAGACCGGCGACGGCGTGATGTTGAAGTAGTTGACGCGGTTGCCCTCCAGACGATCGAACGCCTGGGTCGCGGCCGTCGTGTTGCCGAGGAACGCGCGGACATCGTCGCGGTACGCGCCGACGAACGACAGCAGCGGGTTGAGCTGCTTGAGCGCGGGGTCGAAGACGCCCAGGAACGGGCCGAGCTCGTCCAAGAAGCGCTGCGTGGCCGGCAATCCATCCTCGGCCTCATCGAACAGCGGTCCCAGGTCGGTGAACAGCGCGTTGAGGTCCGGGGCGACGTCCGCCACCAGTTCGAGCGTCGGGCCCGCCGCCTCGGCGGCCGGGGTCAGCTGGCGCACCAGCGGCTCGGTGTCGCGTGCGAACCGGTCCAGGCGGCGCAGTGTCGCGGTCGCCTCGGTCTGGAACGTGGGTAGCGCGCGGAAGGTCTCCTGCAGCTCCTCATTGCGATCCGCCGTCACCTGGAAGACGCGGTTGGAGTTCGTGATGAGGCCTGAGAGCTGGCCGCGCTGCTCGGAGAGGGCGCCGAACACCTCACCGGTGTCGCGGACGAGTTGCTGGACGGCGTTCGTCTGCGAGTTGAGGATGTCGATGACCTCGCGCGTGTCCTCAGAGAACGGCTCAAGGAAGCCCAGCGCCTGGTTGAGGTCCGCCCCGCGTCCGGCGACGGCCTCAGCCTGCGCCTGCTGCCAGACCTGCAGCGCCCGGCGCGTCTCCGGATCGAACGCGCGGGTGATCTCGTCGAGCTCGACGGTCTCCTGGGTCTGCTGCGGCGGGAGCGTCGCGCTCTCCGCCAAGTTGCCCTGCGAGCGGTCTCCCGGCGACAGCTCGACGTAGGTCTCCCCGAGCAGCGTCTTCTGGCGCAGCGTCGCGCGGCTGTTGGCCGGCACCGGCGCGTACTGCTCGTCGATTTCGACGGTCACCGCCGTCGTGCCGTCGGGACTGTTGACGATGGTCTTGACCTTGCCGACCGGCACGCCGGAGATCCGCACGTCAGCCTCACTTGAGAGCTGGTTGGCCTCCGTGAACGTGATGTCGAAGCGGTAGCCCTTCGGCTTGAGCGGAACGGGTCCGCCAAACGACAGCCACAGGAACAGCAGCAGGCCGAAGCACGAGAAGGCGAAGCCAACCATGACCAGGAGCCGTCCGAATGTCGGGGCTTGCTTCTGCATCAGCAGCTCAGCACACCGTTGGTGCGGGTCGCCGTCGGGAAGTTCGAGAGCCGCGTGACCGCATCGAGGAGCGGGTTCGTCTCGCGGAACGTGTTCTGCAGGCCTTCGATACCACCGCATGTCGCGACGGCGAGGCCACGACGCACGGGGCCGTTGCCGTCCTGCGTCGAGAACACTGACGCGCTGGAGTGGTTCAGCCACGCCAGCCAGAACAGGTAGCCCTCCTCGGACCCTGCCGGGTTGAACGCCAGCGCGTTGAAGAAGCCGTTGAGCACCTCGAGCGACCGGTCGAGCGCCGGAGTGTCGACCGCGAGGTCTGCGGCGGCCTGCTGCGTGGAGCGCGCCGTGGGCTGCACGTCGCGGGCGAACGGCCGCAGCTGGTTCTCGATCACCGGCGTCGTCTCCTTCAGGAACTCCTGGCTGGCCTTGGAGGTGCCCTCCAGCGCGCGGGCACCGGGACGCAGCTCTTCCAGCGTCGGACCGAGGTCCGACGCGAAGGTGTCGAGCTTCTCCAGCGCGCCCCGGGTGTCCTCCAGGCTGGCGGGCAGCTCCCGGATCGTTTCGCGCAGGGCCTGGTCCTGCTCGGCGAACGCGGCGAAGACACGATCCGATGCGGCGACCAGCGACGTGAGCTGCTGGTCCTTCTCGCCGATGGCCTCCGCGACGAGGCGGAAGTTGCGGGTCACGCGGCGCACGTTCTCGCGGCGCTGCTCGAGCAGGCGCGTGATCCGGCGGATGTCCCGAGTGGTTGGCTGGAACCGGCGCAGTGACGCGCTCAGCTGCCTGTCGTTCTCGGTCAGTGCCTCCCCGGCCCCGCCGACGAGCAGCACGAGGTAGTCGCGCGTGTCCTTGTCCAGGCTGGCGAGGATCTCGTCGAACTGCACGGTGGGCTCGGTCTGAGAGGCTGGGATGACGCCGCCCTCGGGCAGCTCACCTGCGTCCGGGTTACCGGGTGACAGCTCGATGGTCATGTCCTCAAGACCGGTCTTGGGTCTCGCAAGCGCCGTGACGTCGCGGTACAGCGTCGCGTACTTCGCACGGATGCGGAGCGTGACGAGCGCACGCCCGTCCTGCAGCTCGACGTCGCCGATCTCCCCGACGGGGACGCCGGCGATGGTCACGGTCTGCCCCTGGCCCGGCGTGAAGGACTTCGCGGTCTCCATCTCGGCCTGGTACTCGACGAACTCGGTGCCGAATCCGGGAACCCAGGCAGGCAGGTAGAGCCGCTGATTGGCCAAGATGAAGCCGCCGACGACGAACGCCGCGATCACGATGCCCGCGATCATGAGGAAGTCGCGGAAGTGGGTGCGGATGGCGCGCTTCACTTGCCGCCTCCCGACCGGAGCGGGTTCAAGACGCCAAGCAGACCGCTGGCCACGTCGTCGTCAGACCGCTCGCTGCGGGCGACCCGCTCGCCGTCCTTCGCCTCAGGCTTCGTGTCCGTGACCTCCGTTGCCGCTGCCTTCTCGGCGGCGCGCGGCGTCGCGGCGGCGCTCCGGGCGGCCGAGTTGCTCGCGGTGCTCGAGAGCAGCACCCGGCCGGGGCGCTGGGTCGTGCCATCCGCCGGTCCGGTTCGCGCGCTGTTGAGGTTCGGGCGCTGCTGGTCCTTGCACGGCGCGTCGAAGTTCTGCGGCGGGAGCGCGGAGACCATGGCCGGGCGCGTGCCCTTCGGCGGAAGCGCGGCACTGCCGTAGAGCTTCTCATCCTGCAGCGGCACCTGGCCGGTCTCGACCCGGTATGTCCCGCCGATCGTCGCGCGGATCCATTGCCCGTTGCCGTCGAAGTTCTGCGACTCGCCGTTGAATCCGGCCAGGGCGTAGAAGAACTCCTTGTAGTTCGAGACCCCTGTCGACCGCGGCCCGTCTTCGATCGCGATGACGCCGGTCGGCAGCAACACCTTCGACGCGCACTGTGCGAGGAGGTCCTGCTGCTCCAGGAGTCCGAGCGTGCTGTTCCCGGTCTTGGCGAGGTTCTCGGTCGTCGGCGCAAGGATCCCGGTCAGACCCTGCAGCTCCTCGGGCGACAGGAGCGCCGTCGCCTGCGAGATCCACGGGCGCGCGGCGTCGATCGTCGCCTGCGTCTCTTCGACCCCCGGCAGGATCTCGCGGGCGAACGCCCGGGTCGGCGGGAACGCCGCGTTCAGGGCGGTGAGCGTCGAGTTCGCGACCTTCAGGGTCCCGGGCAGCTCGGCGATCGTCTCCCCGAGCGCGTCGCTCTCATCGGCAAACGCGGACACCGTACGGTTGAAATTCACCACGACGCTCTGTAGCGCGGCGGTATCCCCGCTCAGGGAGCGGCTCAGCCGGTCCAGGGCCTTGATGGTCGCCGACACGTCGTTGCCGTCGCCGACGATGGCCGAGTTGACCACCGCTGTCCCCCGGGCGGCGCCCGGCGCATCACGCAGGCTGTCGTTCAGCGCCTGGGCAGCAGTCTTGCCACGGACTGACGGGTCCTGAGACTCGTCGTCCTCGGCGACCGGCTCGTTGGTCAGACCGTCACCGAAGCCCTGCAGCAGTCCCTGCAGGTCCTCGCGCGTGGACTGCTGCAGCGAGGTCAGCACCTGGTCGAGCTGGACCGGCGTGGCCGTCTGGGTCAGCGGGACCGTGTCCCCCGTGCCCAGGGACGGCCGGCCCGGTGTGCCGGGGCTCAGCTCGACGAAGTAGTTGCCCTCCAGGAAGATCCGCGGCCGGATCTTCAGCTCGGCGTCCTTATGGATGGGCAGGCCCTCCTCGTCGATCTCCATCTCGACGACGCTGGCCTGAGTGCCGTTCTGGGCCGACACGCCTGTCACCTTGCCGACGTCCACGCCGGCGATGCGCACCGGCATGTTCGCCCGCACGCCGTTGGACGTCTGGAAGACCGCCTGGAGCTTGAAGGACGTCGTGAGCGGGTTGTCCTTGCGGAACGCCAGATAGCACGCGAGGAGGATCACGAGCAGCGCGACCACGCCCACCGTCACCGGGTTGGCGCCGGTCCGGTCCTTGCGCAGGACGCGCGGCCGTTCCTGTTTCGATGCGCGGGCCATCACGGGCCCCTCCGGATCGTGCGGTCGGTGCGGTCGCCCTGGTTGCCGGGCGGGTTGCCGATGGCGACCTGGCGCGGCGCGTACGGCTCACGACCGGCCTCGCACTCGCGCGGAGCCCCGGGCTGTGCGGTGTTCGGGTACGGGTTGGCGTGGAGCCAGTTCTTGTCCGCCTCGGGTCCGCCGCCCGCCGCGGGCGCGGACGCGGGGCCCGAGGTCGAGTTCGGTCCGGGCACGGGCGCCTTCAGATTGGCACGCGCGTAGGTGCCGTTGCCGTCGCCCAGGCTGAAGAGCATCGCGACGTTGCGCGCGACCATGCCCGCGTAGTTGCACACAGTCTGGGCGGGTGTCACGTCGGCAAGCGTCGGCGTGAGGATCTGTACGAGCGTGTTGAGGCCCCGCAAGCCGAGATCGGTGCTCGGGTCATCCGAGAACCGCTCCAGCGCCGTCAGCGTCGTCGTCAGCTCCGCGTTGAACTCGGGGGTCCGCTCAAGAACCGGCAGCCCGACCTCGACGGTGTTCGCGAGGTCCGCGGCCGAGGCACGCAACGCCTGCGAGGCCGGCTGCAGCGCGGTGAACAGCCGCTCGCTGTCCCGCAGGAACGGGCGCTGGACGCGGAACGATGCGATGGCCGTATCCAGGGCGGCCGGCGTCCGCTCGGTCGCGAGCTGGATGTCGGGCGCCACCTCGGCCAGCGCGGCGAAGGTCGTGTCCAGGTTGGAGAAGAGACCGGCCTGCTGCTCGGCGACCGGCGCGACCTCGGCCGCCGTCTGCTGTAGCGCACGGACCAGCCGGCCGAGCCCGGTCTCGGGTTCGGCGAGGTTCCGCATCACCGGCACGAGGTCCTCGAGCAGCGGGTTAAGCTGCTCAATGGTGCGGTTCAGCGCGGCACCGCGACCGGCAAGGGCATCGCCGAAGTTCTTGATATTGACCTGGCTGGCCTCACGAGTCGGCTCGTCGAACGTGTTGAGGACCTCGTCGAGTTCGACGGGCTGCGGGGTCGCCGCACTGAGCGGCAGCGTCGCCCCGCTCTCCCAGCCCTCGCTGCTCGTGCCCTTCTGGATGGACACATACTTCAGGCCCAGCGCCGACCGCGGACGCACGATGACGGTCGAGTCCTTGGGGAGCGGGTCGACGGTCGTCTCCAGCTTGAGGTCCAGGATGGCAGTGGTCCTGCCGTTGTCGTATTGCTTGGTGCCGATGTCCTGAACGGTGCCGACGCGGGTGCCGCCAATCCGTACGTCGTTGCCGACGACGAGGTTCGCGGCGTTGGGCAGCTCGACCTTGAGGTTGTAGGTCGGTACGAACGGCAGACCGGAGTTCGCGTTGTACGCGAGGAAGACGCCGACCATCACAACCAGGACGGTCGCCGCACCGATGAGCACGGGGTTGGACGCGAGGGATCCCTGGCGCTGCCTCATGCCCCATCCCCCAGGAGGTAGTCCGCGACGGTCTCTTCGGCCGTGGCGGCGTCCGGCCCGGTGGACGGCGTGGCGCGCTCGACACGCTCACCCTTCGGCGCACGCGTCTTTGACGGCGTGGTGATCTCCGTCGGAAGCTTGAGCGATGCCTGCTCTCGGCGGGCAGCAGTGGACGACGCGCTCGCGCCGGCGCTCGAGACTTCTGCGTCGTCGGCCTCGCGGGCTTCATTGACCTCGATCTGGGGACGAGCGGTTCCGGCGCCACCGACCGACGCAGCACAGTTGGGGTCCCGCTCGATGTTGTAGTTCGCACAGCCCTGCAGCACCCACGCCCGCGCGTAGTACCCCAGGTCGTCGAACCCGTTCTGCGACGTCGCCGCGAGCACCACGAAGCTCAGCAGCCGCTCGAACGTCCCGCTCTCCTCCAGGCTCTCGGTGAGCGCCTGCAGGTCCTGCGACGGCACCTTCGCGTCCGCCGCGAGCTTGCCGACCTGGTCGATCGTGTCCTTGCTGTTGATCAGCGCCTGCCCGCCCGTCTCGGCGGCCTCGCCGAGCGACGTCGTCGCCGGGATCGCCGCCGTGCTGAACGGCCCGAGCCCCTCGATGAACGCGCTGATCTGCGGGGCGACCGCCTCGAGGTCGGCCACCACGGGAATCGCTTCGTCGGACAGCGACTCGAGCTGCTGCATCGTCGGCTGGAGCTCCTGCAGGAACGTCGGCAGCTTCTCCAGGCTGTCCTCGAGCGCCTGGCTCGCGTTCGCCTGCGCCTTCAGCGTGGTGTCCGCGCCCTCGATGAAGCCGGCCACCCGCTCGCGGTCGCGGGCGAGCGGCGCGAGCGCCGTGTCGGACTGCACCGCCAGATCGGCCAGCACGCGGTTCTGGTCGGCCAGAATCTTCAGCACCTTGTCGGTCTCGCGCAGACCCGGGTTCAGCCGCTTGACGACCTCACGCAGCTCGCCGCCGCGCCCGGCGACCGCGGTGCCCAGCTCGTTGATGATGAGGCTCAGCCGCTCGCGGTACGGGAGCCGCAGCGAGTCGTTGAGCAGGTCGATGTCGACCGGCTTGCCCGTGCGCTCGACGGGCAGCAGCCGCTGTCCGGCGCCCGGCTCGCCCTCGGGCACGACCTCGAGCTCGGGCGGCGGCTCGGTGCCTTCGCGCCGCGGCAACGTCGGATCGCACTCGACGAACTTCTCGCCGATGAGACCCTGCGGGCGGATCGTGCACGTCGCGTCGGTGCGGAAGTCCTGGAAGCCCGGCTCGTCGATGCGCAGCACGACCGCGGCCTTCTTGTCCTCGGTCACGTCGAGCGACTCGACCTGGCCCACGCGGACGCCCGCGATCTTGACGTCCAGGCCGGGGATGACCGTGAAGGCGTTGTCGAAGATCGCGCGCACGCGGTAGGAGCCGTCGTCCTCGGACGCACCGGTCCCCACGACGAGGACCGCCACGGCGGCGATGAGCACCACGGGGATGACGAGGAAGCGCTTCACGGTCCGGGCAGCACCTTCGTCGGGTCACAATCGAGCGTGCCACCGTCCGTGTACGGCGCCGAGCCGTCAGCAGCGGCCTGGCTCGTCGCGCCCGGGCAGCGCTTCACGACCCCGGTCTCCATGCCGTTCAGGCGCTGCGACGGCGGCTGCGGCGTGAGCTCATTCGTGGACGGGTCGTAGCTGAACGCGTTGGACACCGGCTGCACGCGGCCGTAGTGGCCGTTGGCGTCGTAGTAGGAGTTCGACTGCCCGAAGTCCCGGAACAGGCCGATGAGCTCCGGCGAGTACGGCCGCGCGAACGTCAGCAGCGGCAGCGAGAGGTTCAGCGCCTCTTCCGTGTTCTTGAAGGACCGCGATGCCGTCTTCTGGATCTGCGGCGCCTGCGCCAGCAGATCGGTGAGGTCGTTGTTCGCGCCCTCCTTCTTGACGATCTGCGAGAGGTCGGCCACGGTCGGCTTCGCCTCTTCGAGCAGCGGGCGGAGCTCCTCGAGGAACGGCTCCAGGTCCTTCGTCTGTTCCAGCGACACGTCGACGAGCGGCTCGAGATCATCGAGCGTCGCGCGCAGGTTCACGAAGGTCGAGTTCGCGCGCTTGATCGTCGTCGGCAGCTCGCCGAGCGACTCGTCCAGCGCCGCGCTCTCGTTGCCGATCGCCGCGCTCGCCTGGTTGGCGTTCGCCACGAGCTGGGAGATCGTCTCGCGCTCCTGCCCCAGCGCGCCGACGACCTTCGACGCGTTGACGATGAGCGACTCGAACGTCCCCTGGTCCTGGGTCAGCTCGCGCAGCAGCTTGCTCGTGCTCGACAGCGCCGGGGAGAAGTACTTGGCCGCCTCGTTGGCCTCCTCGCCCTTGCCCTGGTACCACGTCGCCGAGCCCTGGATGACCTTCGAGAGGCTCTCGCGCGTCGGCTCATCCAGCGTGTTGAAGAGCTGGTCGAGGTCCACCGTCGAGGTCGTCGACGTCGCCGGGATCGTCTCCCCCGACTCCAGTCGCGGCCCGTTGCCCAGCTGCAGCGAGATGAACCGCCCCGCGACGCTCGACAGCGACGCCTGGCGGACGGTCGCCTTGGTACCCGAGGGCAGGCCGTCGGCCAGCGTCTCGTCGGTGATCTCGACCTCGACCTCGGCCTGGTTGTTCTCGGTCAGCGTGATCTCCTGGACCGTGCCGACGGGCCGGCCCGAGATCTGCACCTCGTTGCCGCGCACGAGCTGGCCCGAGTTCTCGAACACGAGCTTGTACGTGGGCCCGCCGTTTCCGGCCAGCACGACGTACGCCAGCACCAGCAGCCCAAGGACGAGCACGCCCAGCACCCCTGCACGGGCGGCGGTCACCGGATGGGCCTCCGGCGGTGGTTGGTGAGGTCAGTACGTGTCACGACAAGGGTCCCTGCGAAGCGGCCGGGCATGATTCCGGAGCGATGTTGAGTGTGTGTTGACAACCGTCAGGTGTGAGCCGGGTGTCGGCTCACTCCATCCCGAGCGGGCCCTGCGACTCGCCCGAGAGGAACTGACGCACGAAGGGGTTGTCCGAGTTGAAGAGCTCCTCCGCGGGCCCGGACTCCACGATCCGCCCCCGCCAGAGCACGGAGATGTGCTCCGCGACGCGCTTGGCGGAGAGGATGTCGTGGGTGATGACGACGTAGGCGCCACCGTTCTCCTGGTGGATCTCCTCGATGAGCTCACAGAGCAGTGCGGTGCGGACCGGGTCCAGGCCCGAGTCCGGCTCGTCGAACAGGACGATGTCCGGGTCCAGCACGAGCGCCCGGGCGAACCCCGCGCGCTTGCGCATGCCGCCCGACAGCTCGTTCGGCATCTTGTCCCAGGAGCCCGACAGACCGACCTCGGCCAGGCGGCGCTGGACGATCTCGCGGATCTCCTCCTCGCCCTTGTCGGTGTGCTGGCGCAGCGGGAACGCGACGTTGTCCTCGAGGTTCATCGAGCCGAAGAGCGCGCCGTCCTGGAAGAGGACGCCGAAGCGCTTGCGCATGTCGAAGAGCTCGTCGTCGGTCATGTTCGGGACCGACTCGCCGTGGACGATGACGTCGCCCTGGTCGGGGTACAGCAGGCCGACCATGTGCTTGATGCAGACGGACTTGCCGGTACCCGACGGGCCGAGGATCATCGAGATCTTGTCCTCGGGGATGCCCATGTTCAGGCCCTTGAGGATCTCGTTGCGGCCGAAGGCCTTGTGCACGTCGACGAACTCGATCGCGTTCGGCACGCCGGCCGAGCGCTTCGGGCTGTTGTGGTACCGGTACTCCTCGTCGGCGTGCTCTTCGGGCTCGTTGACAACGGAGACGCGCGGCGGCTCCTCAGCGGGCGGCTCGGACGCAGACGACGCTGCCGCTGCACCTGCCGCACCGGCCGCAGCGACGGGCGGGACCGCCTCGTACTGGGACGTGGGCGCCTCGTGCGACGGGACGGTCTCGGGCTCGTTGGCGTAGCCGACCGGCTCGGCGGCCGCAGCCGGCTCAGGCGTGGTCCACTCCGGGGCCCAGGCCGGCTCGTCTGCGGCGGGTGCGGGCTCCTCGGCGACGGGCTCGGGCGTGGCGGGCGCGGCCCA
>SYBY01000101.1 GCA_005788585.1 Actinomycetota bacterium
CCGGCGCACCACGACCCGCGCGTCTCCGTCCTTGACGAAGACGACCGGCGGGCGGGGAATGCCGTTGTAGTTGTTGCTCATCGCGTAGCCGTACGCGCCCGTGGCGGGCGTGACGACGATGTCGCCGGGCTTGGGGTCGTCCAGCGGCGCCTCGCTGACGATGACATCGCCGGATTCGCAGTGCTTGCCCGTGATCCTGCTGGGCGTGCTGCCGCCGAAGCGGTCGGCGATCTCGGCCTCGTACCGCGCGCCGTAGAGCATCGGGCGCAGGTTGTCGGACATGCCGCCGTCGACGCCGACCCAGGTTGAGACGTTGCGTTTCACCGACTCGACGGTGTAGAGCGTCACGCCCGCGTTGGCCACGAGCGAGCGGCCGGGCTCGTCGATGATCCGCACGTGGTCGCCGAGCAGCTCCCGTGCGGCGGCAACCTTCGCGGCGGCGTAGACCTCGATGCTCGGCGGGTCCTCCGCGTCGGTATACGCCACGCCGAGCCCGCCGCCGAGATTGACGACGGGGAAGTCGCCGAGCGGCGCGATCGCCTCGACCGCGTCGCGCCACGGTCCGAGCTCGAGCAGCTGCGAGCCGATGTGCAGGTGCAGCCCGTCGAGGCGCAGGTTCGGCGCGGCCTGCGCGCGCTCGATCGCGGTCGACGCGTCGGCGAGCGACAGGCCGAACTTCGAGTCGGCCTGCCCGGTGGAGATCTTGTCGTGGGTCTCGCCGCGGACGTCGGGTGTGACGCGCAGCAGCACCGGCTGGACCGTGTCGGTCGCCAGGGCGATGACCCGCTCGAGATCGGCGAAGTTGTCGATGACGATGTAGCCCACGCCGACCTCGATGGCGCGGCGCAGCTCGGCCTCGGACTTCGCGTTGCCGTGCAGGATGATGTTCGCCGGTTCGAACCCCGCCTTCAGCGCGACGTGCAGCTCGCCGCCGGACGCAACGTCCACGCCCAGCCCCTCCTCGGCGAAGACGCGCAGCACCGCGGTGCACGGGTTCGCCTTGCTGGCGAAATGGATCTCGGCACCGGGTGCGTGGGCCCGGAAGGCGCTGAGGTACTGCCGCGCGCGGTCGCGCAGGTCCTGCTCGGCGACGATGTACGCGGGCGTGCCGAACTCGCGCGCGAGCGCGACGGCGTCGACCCCGCCGATCTCGAGGCGGCGGTCGTCGATCAGCCGGCTGTCAGCCGGCCAGGCAGCGGTGAGGCGTTGCGCGGTGGCCATCGCGCAGGGAGTATGGCGGGGTGTCGTCCTCGTTGACCCGTGACGACGTCGCGCCGCCCGACGACGAGGGCATGCACGACGGTCTCGCCTACGCGCTGTTCGCGCCGCCGGTCCCTGCGCGTGGTGGGGTCGTGGTCATCCATGGCGCGGACTCGCGCAAGGAGAACCACTACGACTGGGGCCGCGAGTGCCGGGCCGCCGGGCTCGCCGCGATCGTCTACGACCAGCGCGGCCACGGCGCGTCGCCCGGCATGCTGGACGGCCGGGTGCTCGACGATGTCGCCGCGATGGCCGCCTTGCTGCCCCCCGGTCCGGTCGGGCTGCGCGGGTCGAGCATGGGCGGGTTCCTGGCGCTCACCGCGGCCACCCGGCTCGACGCCCGCGCGGTCGTCGCGATCTGCCCCGCTCCCGGCGACCTGCTGCTGCGCGGCCTGCGCCAGGGCCGGTTCGGCTTCCCGGCCGACGCCGCGGCGCTGGAGCCGCTGCTCGCCCAGGCCGATCTCGAAGCGGCCGCGTCGCACCTCGGCGACGCGCTGCTGCTCCTGCACGCCACGGGCGACGATCGCGTGGGGGTCGAACACTCCGACGCGCTGCACGCTGCCGCGCCGGAGAGCCGGTTCATCCGCGTGCCCGGCGGCGACCACGGATCGATCCAGCACGACCCGGAGCTGCGGGGCGAAGCCGTGCGGTGGCTGGCCGCACGGCTCCTCCACTGAACCTCAGCCCGCGAGCCGCCCGGTGCCCAGCGTCCGCAGGTACCGGTCGTAGGCCACGACCCGCAGCGGCGGGCGTTCGCCGCGCAGCAGCTGGTCGCGGAGACGGGCCGGGACGCGAATGAGCGCCGAGCCGCGGCGTCCGGGCTCGACGCGGAACGCCGCCGAGCCAGACGGCAGCCCGAACGCCCCGGTGAAGAGCACGAGGCGCCCCTGGCACGCCGCGCGCCCGGCCGGGCAGTCGATGGCCACTCGCAGGCCGTCGTACGCTGGGACCAGGGTGAGGGCAAACCGCAGGGGTGTCGCCCCGTCGCACGCAGCGACGTCGGGCGCCGAGCCGTCGCTCGCCATGCCCGGACCACTCGCGCGCAGCAGCACCTTGGTGCCCGCCGACCCGTCAGCACGCCGGAGGACGACGGCTGCGTCGCCGGTCGATGCCAGCGCCCGATAGGTCGGATCGTTGGTCGCCCACCCGGACGGAACCGGAAGGACGCGGAACGGTGCAGCACCGTCGGAGAACGTCACCAGCTCGCGCCCCGCGTCCACGACGCTGTCGAGCACGTACCCGGCGCTGACGATCGGCGCACCGAACCAGCGCGGGCTGGCGCACGCCACCGTCTGGGCGGCCCCGAGCGTGCCGGCGGTTGTCGTGCCGCGCGAGATCCGGGTCGGACCCGGCGTGTCCACGCCGGGCGCGGGCGACTCGATGCGGAGGATCTCCCCGGCGTCGTTCACGGTGACGCTGTCGTCCCGGCCGGCGGCAGGGGTGAACAGGTCGGCGAACGCGCCGCCGGGCGGGCGGACGAGGACCCGGCGCGTCGTGTCAGGGGTCCCGACGGACGCGACGGATCCCCCGTCTTCGTCGTACGCGAGGGAAACCGCCGACGTCGTGCCACCCGGGAGTTCCGTAACGGCGAACGCCGTGTCTGCGGCGGCACTCACCGCGACACGCGTCACCGTGGGAGCGCCAGGACCGGTCTCGCGCCATGCGACATGGAATCGACCGGCGTTGTCCGCGCGCGTGGCGAGCACCTCGCCGATCGGCCCGCCGGGGAACTCCGTCACCTCGCCGAACGCGGAGGAGCCTGCCGGTTTGCGCGCGACCCGGACGACTTGGTTGCCATCGCCCGGCCAGGCGACGATCGCGGCACCTGCGGCGTTGACGTCCAACAGGATGGCTCGGGAGTACGTCGCGTCGGGGTAGCCGCGCTCATCTTCGACCAGGGTCTGCACGGGGCCGGCCGCACCCGTCGAGAGGTCCACCGTCGCGACGCGGAACGCCCGGGGCGCCGCGCAGTCGTTCCACGCCACCACGGCCCGGTCGCTGCCGTCGATACGCACCTGCGGCAGGCGGCTCGCCAGGCACGCTGGGCTTCCGGCGATCAGGGTCGTCGTCCGCACCTGCAGCTCGCCGCCCACCCGCATCCGGACCGCGACGTTCGGGCCGTCCTCCACGACCCACGCCATCGCGCCCGAGGGGCTCACGTCGAAGGCGTAGCTGTTCCAGCGCGACAGCGGAGCGCTCAGCGTGCCGTCGGGGTTGCGCAGCACGGTGATCCCGCCGTAGGAGATCACGGCGTCACCCGACGGCGACGCCTGCATTTCGGCTGACGGGAAGGGCTGCGGCGCGTCCGGCAGCGTCTCCGTTTCGAGGGTGGACGCCCCTGCGCGCTTGACCGCGAGGGTCGGCGTGCTCTCCCCGGCCTGCCGGAGCATGAGGATGTCGCCGCCATCCGTCGCCTGCAGACCACGGACCTGCGCGCTGTCGACGGATGTCCATGCGGCACTCGCGGTCGACGCCCCGCCCAGCATCAGGGCGAGGACGGCCAGGGGAGCAACAGCAGCTCGAGATCTCATTGCGACTCCGAATTCCGGGACAGGGCCGAACATGGTCAGCGGGAGCCGATCGTAGAGCGCCTTCCACCGAATACCATTCAGTCTCATCGTGAGAACCATTCGCACCGCCGCTAGGCTGTGCTGGCCGTGCTCGAGGCCTTCGAACTCCCCTTCATGCAGCGTGCGCTCGTCGCAGTGCTCCTGCTCGCCGTCGCCGGAGGCCTCCTCGGGACCTGGGTCGTCCTGCGCCGGCTTGCCTTCTTCAGCCACGCCGTCGGCACCGCGACCTTCCCGGGCCTCGTCGTCGCCGCTCCCTGGGGCCTCGCGGCGCCGCTGGCGGCACTCGGCTCGGCGCTGCTGTTCACCGCCGGCCTGACCCGCCTCATCCGCGATCCGCGGCTCGGCGCTGACGGCGCCACCGGCCTGCTCGTCGTCGCCGCGCTCGCGCTCGGCGCGGTGCTGGCCAGCGACGTCTACCCCGCGGGTCCCGGCGTCGATCAGCTCCTGTTCGGCACCCTGCTCGGCCTGACCGACACCGACCTGTGGCTCGCCGCTGGTGTCGCGGTCGGCGCCGCGGTCCTGGCGCTCGCGCTGGGCCGCACCTGGCTGGCCACGGGGTTCGAGCCGCAGACGGCGGCCACGCTCGGGGTCTCCCGTGCGCGTGGAGACTGGGCGCTGCTCGCCGGTCTGGCCGTCGCGGTCGTGGCGATGCTGCCCGCCGTCGGCGCGCTGCTGGCGGCCACGTTGCTCGTCGTGCCCGCCGCCACCGCGCGGCTGGTCGCCCGCTCGGTCCCCCAGCTCCTCGCCGGATCGGTGCTGCTCGGGGCGGCCGAAGGCGTAGCCGCGCTCTGGATCGCCTACGAGCTCGACCTGCCGCCCGGCCCGGTGCTCGCGCTGCTCAGCGGCGTCGTCTTCGGCCTCGTCGCGCTCGGTCAGGCCGCGGCTGCGCGCCGCCCAGCGGGGGCGTCGTGACCGACATGCTCGTCGAGGCCGTCGGGCTCAGCACCGGGTACGCGCCCGGCGAGCCCGCGCTGCGTGGCGTGACGTTCGCCGCCAACGCCGGGCAGCTCGTCGCCGTCCTCGGCCCCAACGGCGGCGGCAAGACGACGCTCATGCGCGCGCTGCTCGGCGAGCTGCCGCCGTTCGAGGGACGCGTTGACGTTCGCGGCGAGGTCGCCTACGTCCCCCAGACCGCGCAGTCCCGGCTGGACTTCCCCGTCAGCGCGCTCGACGTCGCCCTCATGGGTGCCTACCGCCGGACGCCCTGGTGGCAGCGCCTGGGACGCACCGAACGCGACCGCGCGCTGCAGGCCCTCGAGCGCGTCGGCCTGCGCGAACGGGCGAAGGACCGGTTCGGCACGCTGTCGGGCGGCCAGCGCCAGCGGGTGCTCATCGCCCGCGCGCTCGTGCAGGACGCACCGATCCTGCTGCTCGACGAGCCCTTCAGCGGCGTCGACCGCGCCAGCGAGGCGACCATCCTCGGCCTGCTCGGGGAGCTGCGCGCGCAGGGCCACGCGCTGCTCATCTGCACCCACGACATCGAACAGGCGCGGACGTTCGACCGGATCCTCGGCGTCCACGGCGAGCAGACGTTCTTCGGACCCGGTGACCAGCTCGACGCCGCCGCGCTCGAGCGGACCTACGGCGCCGAGATCGTCACGATCGGCGACGGCTCGGCGATCGCGGTGCAGTGCCATCACCACGACCACGAGCACGACCAGCACGGATGACCGAGCTCGTCACCGACCCGCTGCTGCGCCGGGCGCTGCTCGAGGTGGTGATCCTCGGCCTGGCGTGTGGGCCCCTCGGCGTGTGGGTCCTGCACGAGCGCCGGGCGTTCGCGGCCGAGTCGCTGTCCCACGCGATGCTCCCCGGCCTGGTCCTCGCCGCGCTCGCGGGCGCCCCGTTGCTGCTCGGCGCCGTGGGCGGCATCGTCCTGGCCGCCGTCCTGGTCGCGGTGGCCGCCCGTGACGCCCGGGTGGGTGGCGACACCGCCGTCGCCGTCGTCGTGACCGCGCTCTTCGGGCTCGGCGTCGTCCTGGCGCTGCGGCCGGAAGTCCCGGCCCGGCTGGGCGAGATCCTCTTCGGCGACCCGCTCGGCGCCACCGCCGGCGACGTCGCCCTTGCCGCGCTGCTGTGCGGTGCGGTCCTCGTCGCCCTGGCGCTCGGCGCGCGCTCGCTGCGCCTCGCCGCCTTCGACCCGCAGGCCGCGCCGTCGCTCGGGACCCGTCCCGGCCGGGTGGGCGTGGCGCTGCTCGTGGTCCTGGCGATCACGATCGCTGCGGCGGCGCAGGGCCTGGGCAGCCTGCTGCTGGTCGCCCTGCTGCTGGCCCCCGCGGCCGCGGCGATCCGCGCTAGCGACCGGCTCGGCACGCAGCTCCGGCTCGCCGCCGCACTCGGGGCAGGCTGCGGGGTCGCCGGCCTGGAGCTGTCCCGCAGTCTCGACGTCGCCGCCGGACCGGCCATCGCGCTCGCCGCGTGCGCCGCCTACGTCGTGGTCGCGCTGGTGCGCCCCGGCGGGACGACCCGCGGCGCAGGCCTGCGCCGCGCGCCGATCGACGGCCTCACCGGCTCACGCTGACGCCGCGCGCAGCCCGCCGGGCTTGGCCGCAAGGATTGCGAGCCAGACCGCGCCACCGATGAACATGACGCCGGCGGTGAGCTGCGCTTCGGTCAGCCCGATGAGCACCGCGTCGTTGCGCCGCACGAACTCGACGAGGAAGCGCTCGATCCCCGCGATCACGAGGTAGAGCCCGAACAGCGCGCCGGGCCGCAGGGCGTCGCGCAGCCGCCACAGCAACAGGGCGGCAAGGCCCATCGCGAGCGTTTCGTAGATCGGCGTCGGGTGGACCTCCTCGTCGGTCGGGATGACCCCGTCCGGGTAGGCCATCGCCCACGGCAGGTCGGTCGGCCCGCCGTAGTCGCCGTCGCCCGACAGCTGGCAGCCGACCCGGCCGATCGCGTAGCCGATCGCCAGCGCGGGCGCTGCGGTGTCCAGCAGCTGGAGCCCGAACCACCCGCGCCAGCGTGCCCAGAGCAGGACGGCGATCGCCCCGCCCGCCGCGCCGCCGAACCACGTCAGTCCCGAGCCGCTGAAGACCGTGCCGAGCAGGTCCTCCGACGCCTCGTCCCAGTTCGCGAGGATCCAGTACAGCCGCGCGCCGACGAGACCGCCGAGCAGCGCCGCGAAGATCATCTCGTAGGCCCAGTCGACGGGCTTGCCCAACTCGCGCAGGCGCCGCGCCACCAGGGCGCCGCAGACGACGAACGCCAGGCCGAACATCAGGCCGAACGTCTTGATGGGACCGATCTCGGGAAGCATGCGGCCCGGGACGCTACGCGATCAGCCGCGCGGCTCGGCTACAGGTAGCCGAGTGGGTCGACCGGGTTGCCGTTGATCCGCACCTCGAAGTGCAGATGCGGGCCGGTCGAGTTGCCGGTGTTGCCGCTGTAGCCGATGACCTGGCCCTGGCTGACGCTCGCGCCGACCTTCGTGCCGTACCGCGACTGGTGGGCGTAGCACGTCGACATCGTGCCGGTGTGCTGGATGCAGGTGTAGTTGCCGTAGCCGCCCGTCCAGCCGGCGAGGACGACCTTGCCGCCGTCGGCAGCGCGCAGCGGCGTGCCCTCCGAGAGCGGCAGGTCGATACCGGCGTGCAGGCGGCCCCAGCGCGGGCCGAAGGGCGAGCTGACGGGCGCGTTCGCCGGCCAGATCAGGGCACCGGAGCCGCGCTTGACCTTGCCCGCGGGCAGCGTGCCGGCGTTCGCCGACTGAGCGCCGAGCAGCGTCGCCTTGATCTTCGACTGCTCCTTCTCCATCGCCTCGAGGTCCTCCTCGATGGCCTGGCGGTCGGAGCGCACCTTGACGAGCGCGGCCTGCTTGCCCGACTTCGTGCGGTCGTAGCCGACGCGGGTGCCGACGAGCTCGTCCTTGACGACGCGCACCTGCTCACGGCGGCGGAAGACGGCCTGCGTGATCTCCTTCTGGCGCTTCTCGAGCCGCTCGAGCTTCGCCTCGGTCTTCACCGCGTCGACCTTGGCGTCCTGGACCGTCGTGATGACACGGCGGTCCTGGGTGGAGATACGGCGGATGAACTCGGTGCGCTCGAGCAGGTCGGCAAAGCCGTCGGAGTTCAGGACGACGGTGATGACGTCGGGCTCGGTCGCCTTGTACATCTCGACCAGGCGCGAGGACAGCGTGCGCCGCGCGACCTTCAGCCGCGCCTTGAGCCGGGTGAGGCGCGCGCGCTCGTCGCGCAGGTCGCCGCGGAGCTTCTCGAGCTCGGCCTGCTTGCGGTCGAGGTCGGCCTGCAGCGTCGCCTGGCGGCTGGCGAGCACGTCGATCCGGCCCTGGAGGCGCACGATGCGCCGCGAGTAGGACTGGATGTCGACGGACAGGGACCTCTCGGCACCCTTCTTCTTTCCGACTTTGTCACGGGCGCGATCGATCTTCTTGTCGAGCTCAGCGATCCGTGCCTGGTTCGGCGCGGCGCCGGAGACCAGGGGCAGGACCCCCCAGATGACGAGTGGAACGACCGCGCACGCGATGAGCAGGCGTACGCGCATTGCGGCCGCAGATTGTACGAGGACTGCCTGCAAACCCGAATGAAGCAACGGTCCTTGCAGTTGGCGCGATACCCGTCATGCATGTCCGGGGTTCTTCAGATGGGGTTAACCCACGGCACCTATGATCCCGCCCATGGCCACACGATCGAAGGTTCAGCTCAAGGCCCCGCCGACGCTGCGGGCGCGCATGCTGCTCACGATCTTCCTCCTGGGCGCGCTGTACGTGGCGTTCATGGCGGTGCTGTTCGCGAGCGGCGCCAACGGCATCACGATCGCCGTGATCGCCGGTGCCCTGTTCTTCTTCCAGCTCTTCACGAGCGACAAGATCGCGCTGGCCGCCATGGGTGTCCGCGAGGTCAGCCCCGAGCAGGCCCCGGAGCTGCACGCCATGATCGAGCGGCTCTGCATCCAGGCCGACCTGCCCAAGCCGAAGGTCGGCGTCATCCAGACCGACATGCCCAACGCGTTCGCCATGGGCCGCTCGCAGAAGTCGGCGACCGTGGTGGCGACCACCGGGATCATGCAGCGCCTCGAGCCGGCCGAGCTGGAGGGCGTCATGGCCCACGAGCTCGCGCATGTCATGCACCGCGACGTCGCGGTGATGACCATCGCGTCGTTCTTCGCCTCGATCGCCGCGCTCATCCTGCAGTTCGGCTTCTTCTTCGGCGGCGGTGGCGACGACGACGACTCCCCCGGCATCTTCGCGCTCATCCTCGCGTCGCTCGCGGTCTACGTCATCTCCTTCTTCCTCATGCAGGCGCTCTCGCGCCAGCGCGAGTTCGCGGCCGACCGCGGCGCCGCGCAGCTCACCGGGCGCCCGAGCGCGCTGTCGTCCGCGCTCATGAAGATCAGCGGCACGATGGAGCGCATCCCGCAGAGCGACCTGCGCGCGCACACCGAGATGAACGCCTTCTACATCGTGCCCGCCTCGGTCAAGGGCTCGCTGATGAACATCTTCAGCACGCACCCCCCGATGGAGAAGCGGATCGCGGCGCTGCAGGAGCTCGAGGCGCAGCTGCAGGGCGCCCGATAGCCTCGCACGTATGGGCTTTCTCGACGGACTGCTGGGCCGCAAGAAGATGGTCGGCCCAGCGCCCGACCGCCTCTTCGCGCTGACGACCGCGTACGTCACGCTCGAAACCGGCCACCAGATCACCACGAGCGGCAAGGCCGCGATCGTCTTCCAGCCGATCGACAACGCGGACTTCGACCAGATCGC
>SYBY01000102.1 GCA_005788585.1 Actinomycetota bacterium
ACTGCGCGTGGCCGTGCCGAACACGCCGGGCGTGGTCGCCGACGTGGCGCTCACCCTGGGGCGGGCCGGCATCAACATCTCCGACATGGCCCTCTCCCCGAGCCCCGACAACCGCAACGGCGTCATCGCGCTGTGGTGCGCTGCCGAGCAGGCCGACCGCGCGGCGGAGCTCATCGGCGGGCTGGGCTACCCGGTGACGACATGACCGACGTCACGTTCGCGCCCGCCGGGCGTCTGCGGGGGTCGGTGGTCGCGCCGCCCGACAAGTCGATCAGCCACCGCGCCGCGATCTTCGGGGCGATGGCGTCCGAGCCGGTGAGCATCACCGGGTACCTGCACGCCGAGGACACCCACTCGACGCTGAACGCCGTGCGTGCGCTCGGCGCGCTGGTCGAGGAGCGCGGGGACGAGATCGTGGTCCGCGGCGTCGGCCTGCGCGACCCGCGCGAGCCCGACGGCATCATCGACGTCGGCAACGCGGGCACGCTCATGCGCCTGCTGCCCGGCTGGCTCGCGGCGCAGGAGGGCCGGTCCTTCACCCTGGACGGTGACGCGTCGATCCGCCGCCGCCCGGTCGATCGCATCGCGGTGCCGCTGCGCCAGATGGGCGCGAAGATCGACGCGACCGATGACCGCTTCCCGCCGTTCACCGTCCACGGCCAGCGCCTGAACGGCACGAGCTACGACATGCCCGTCGCGAGCGCGCAGGTCAAATCGTGCGTCCTGCTCGCGGGCGTTGCGGCGGAGGGCGCCACGACGATCATCGAGCCCCAGCCCAGCCGGGACCACACCGAGCGGATGCTCATGCGGATGGGCGTCCAGCTGCACCGCTCGGGCCGCCACCTGACCATCTCCGCCGCCGACGAACTGGAGGCCGAGTCGCTCGTCGTGCCGGGAGACGCGTCGAGCGCCGCGTTCTGGCTCACCGCCGGGGTGCTCGTCCCGAACGCCCGGCTGCTGGTCAAGAACGTCAACGTCAACTGGACGCGGATCGGCTTCGTGCGGATCCTGCTGCGGATGGGCGGCGTCGTGGTCGGCGAGCTGGAGGAGCCGTCCGCCGACGAGATCCCCGGCCACGAGCCGGTCAGCGACCTCGACGTCGCGGCCGGCCCGCTCGAGGCCACGACCGTCGAACCCCACGAGGTCCCGCTGGCGATCGACGAACTCCCGCTCGTCGCCCTGCTCGGATGCTTCGCCGAGGGCGAGACCGTCGTGCGCGGGGCCGAGGAGCTGAAGGTCAAGGAGAGCGATCGCATCGCCACGGTCGTCGACGGGCTGAACGGTCTGGGCGGGGATCTCGAGGCGACGGACGACGGCTTCATCGTGCGCGGCACCGGTGGCCTGCGCGGCGGCGAGATCGACGCGGCGGGCGACCACCGGATCGCGATGCTCGGCGCGATCGCGGGACTCGCGTCGGCCGAGGGCGTGACCGTGCACGGCATGGAGGCAGCGGCCGTCTCCTACCCGACGTTCACCGACGACCTGGCCCGGCTGCTGGGCTGATGGCCGGGGCGCGCACGCGGCTGGCGATCCTCGTCGCCGGGCTGCTCGCGCTGTGGCTGGTGTTCGGCCCGGTCGGCGGGGTCCTGTCGACGGAGGACGTCCGCGACGCCGTCGACGCCGCGGGCTGGGCGGCGCCGTTCGCGTACGTCCTCATCGCGGGCGCGCTTGCGCTCGTGTTCGTCCCCGGCCCGCTGCTGGCGACCGCGAGTGGCGCCCTGTTCGGCACGTGGCTCGGGTTCGGCGTGACGCTGTGCAGCGCGCTGACGACCTCGGCGATCGCGGTGCTCATCGGCCGTCACGCCGGCCGAGACGGCGCGCGGGAGTTCGGCGGTCAGCGCGTGGTCGCCCTGGAGGCGTGGCTGGACCGGCAGGGGGTGGCGACGATCGTGGTGGCTCGCCTGATCCCGGGCCTGTCCGATGCGGCCGTGTCCTACGCGGCGGGCGCCGTCGGCATCGCGCTGTGGCAGATCCTGCTCGGGACGGCGATCGGTGCGGCCCCGCGCGCGCTGGCCTACGCGGCCCTGGGTGACTCGATCGCCGACCTCACGTCGCCGCAGGGGATCGCCGCAGCGGTGCTGCTGGTCGCGACGGCGGTGCTCGGGGCGGAGCTGCTGCGGCGCACGGTCAGACGCTCGCGCGCTGCCCAGCGGGCACTCGACGAGCAGCGCCCGGCCTGACGAGGACCGTCGAGCGCAGCAGTCCGCAGGCCAGGGCGATCATGCCGAGCATCTCGCAGAGCTCCTCGATCGTGACGCTGAGCGCAGCCTCGCGCGCGGGGTCCGGGCCCCAGAACACGGTCTCCATCAGGCCCGAGACGATCCAGACACCCAGGGCGAGGGCGAACAGGCGCCGCGCGGGCGGGTGGGCGCGGGCGACGCGCCAGCCGGCGACCACGCCCGCCAGCAGCACGGGGGAGTACCAGACCGCCCACGGCAGGCCCGCCACGCCGCCCAGCCGCTCGTGGAGCATCATCGCCTCGTCGAAGGCCATCTCGACGAGGACCGCGGCGAGGACCAGCGCCGCGACGGGCGCGCCGGCCCGGCGCGCATGGTCGACGCGCGCGAGGCTGAACGCCAGCCAGGCGCACCACCCCAGCAGGAGCGACGAGAACAGCGACACCAGCGTCCCCTCGCGGTCGAGGTCGACCAGCGGGTCGGGGGTGCCGCGCAGCGGCGTGCCGAGGAACGTCAGTACGGCGACGACGATCAGCAGGCCTCCGAACACCAGGGATGAGCCCGCGCGGGCAAGGCGATCCGCGCGCTCGGGCGGGGACGACCCGGCACCTGGCTGAAGGTCCATCTGGAAACCCTACGCGCCTCCGACCGACGGCAGCGGGGCGACCGGCGTCGCGGGTGCCACGCGGATGCGCACGTCGACCATCGCCGCGCCCGCGGGGCTGACGATCACCGGGTTGGCGTCGAGCTCGGCGATCTCGGGATGCGCCTCGGCCATCGCGCCGACGCGGCCGAGGATGTCCTCGAGCGCCGCGATATCGGTCGGCGGCGCGCCGCGGTAGCCGTCCAGCCGCGGGAAGGTGCGCAACTCGCGCACCATCGCGTGGATGTCCCCGCGCGCGACGGGCGTCAGGCGCACCGCGACGTCGCGGACGAGCTCCGCCTCGACCCCGCCGGCGCCGCACACCAGGAGCGGCCCGAACTGCGGATCGCCGACGACGCCCACGAGCATCCGCACGCCGGCGGGCACCATCTGCTGGACGAGCAGCCGGACGTCGCCCGCCCCGTCGGCGGTCGCCCGTGCCTGGATCCGCGCGGCCGCGGCCATCACGCCCGCGGCCGAGTCCAGACCGAGCGCGAGCATCGAGAGGTCGCTGCGCATCGGCGGGTCGCCGGCGACGGCCTTGAGCGCCACGGGGAACCCGATCTGCTCGGCGGCCCGGGTCGCGCCCTCCGGGGTGTCCGCGACGATGCCCGGCGCGACCGGCAGGCCGTACGCCGAGCACAGGTGGTCGGCGTCCTCGGGCGTCAGCCACCCGCCACCGCTGCCGAGTGCCCGCGCGATGATCGCGGCCGCCGCGTCGGTGTCCGCCTGCACGGTGACGGGCGGCTCGACGGGACGGTCACGCCAGCGGGCATAGCGGGCGGCGCGCCCGAGCGCCCGGGCGGCCGACTCGGGGAACGTGAACGATGCGATGCGCGCCGGTCCGGCGTGCAGCTCGTCGGGCGGGGCCGCGGTGGCGGGAAACGCCGCGAGCACCGGGACCTCGGTGCCGGCGTCCTGCGCGCCCGCCGCGATCGCCTCCGCCGCCTCACGCGCGGTCGTGGCCAGCGACGGGGAGACGATCGCGATGACCGCGTCCACCTCGTCGCTGTCGGCGAGCACGGCGACGGCATGGCGCAGGTCGCGCGCCCGCGCCGTGGCGAACAGGTCGACCGGATTGTCGACGGCCGCCTCCGAGGCGACGTGGCGCAGCAGGCGCTCGCGGGTGCCCTCCTCCAGCGGCGGGATCTCCAGCCCGCTGTCGGCACACGCGTCGGCGCACACCAGCGCCGGACCCCGGGAGTTGGTCACGATCGCCACGCGGCTGCCGCGGGGCAGGTGGGTGCCCGTGAGGACCTTCGCCACGTCGAGGATCTCGTCCAGGCTCCCCGCGCGGATGACGCCGACCTGCCGGCACAGCGTGTCGACCGTGATGTCCGAGCCGGCGACGAGCGCGCCGGTGGACGACGCCTCCGCGTCGACGCGCGGCGGCGTGCGGCCGCCCTTCACCGCGAGGATCGGCGTCGTC
>SYBY01000103.1 GCA_005788585.1 Actinomycetota bacterium
CGGAGAGCTTGGACACGTCGGCGTCGGACGGCGGCAGGCGCAGCGCGTCCATCGCCTGGTCGAGCCGGCTGTCGAGGTTCCAGCCGTCGACGGCGTCGATCTGCTCCTGGAGCTTGGCGAACTCGTCCGCCGTCTCGTCGGAGTAGTTCGCGGCCAGCTCGTTGAACCGGTCCATGAGCGCCTTGGTCTCGGCGGCGCCGTCCTCGACGTTGCCGCGGACGTCCTTGGTCTCGTCGAGCTGCGGCTCCTGCTCGAGCAGTCCGACCGTCGCGCCGGGCGCGAGCATCGCGTCGCCGCGCACGTCGGTGTCGCGGCCGGCCATGATCTTCAGCAGCGAGGACTTGCCCGCGCCGTTGTAGCCGAGCACGCCGATCTTCGCCCCGGGCAGGAAGCTGAGGGAGACCTCGTTGAGGACCGTCTTGTCCGGCGGGTAGACCTTGGACAGGCGGTGCATCTGGAAGATGTACTGATGGGCCATCGCCCCGGGAGGATAGTCGCGCCTCAAGGCGGTCGATCGGGGACCGATTCACGGGATACCCCTTTGAGGGCGATCCGCCGTGCCAAGACCTCCCGCCTCTGTCCAACCGATCGGTGCCCGCGAGCGCAGGCATCCCCGCCATCGCGTGACGGCGCTGGTCGTCATGCTGCTCGCCACGCTGACCGCCGGGGCCGCGTTCCTCGCCGCTGAGCACGACGATCGCGAGCGCGGGGATCGCCAGCAGGGACAGGCGCAGCGCGTCGGGGTGCTGCTCGAGCGGACGACCTCGTCGCCGATGCGCCAGGCCGAGACGATCTCCTGGGCGCTGAGCGGCAGCGACCGCGCCCCCGGACCCACCTTCGACGCGCTCGCGCGCCGCGCGCTGCCCGGCCAGCCGCTCGTGTCCGCGATCGCCCTGGCCGACCGCCGGACGGACGGCGGCGTCACGACGTACGTCACGCGGCGCCACGTCGCGCGCAGCCGCGAGGCGGGGGACCTCGCGCGCCGCTCCGTCGCGGTGGCCGGCGGCGACCCCCGGAGCGCGGCGCTCCGCGCGGTGGAGCGCGCCGGTACGCCTCGCGCCACAGCCATCCTGCCGACGGGCCCGTCGTCGCTCGCGGTGTACTCCCCGGTCCTCGACGATGGCGAGCGCGTCTCGGGCGCGGTGCTCACGGTCTACGACACGAGTGAGATCGTCGGCGCGTTGCGCCGCGCGCTGCCCCGGACCGTGCCCTTCACGGTCTCCATGGCGGGTCGTCCGCTCCCGGGCGCCGCGGCGACGCCCGCAGATGGGATCACCCAGCGCGTGACGATGGCCGGCCAGCCGTTCGAGGTCGTCGTCGGCCGCGGCCAGAGCGTGTCCTGGCTGCTCATCGCCGTCCTCGGGATCGGCGGCGTGGTGACCGTCTGCCTCGGGATCCTGACCTTCCAGATCCAGCGCCGTGAGGAGTGGGCCATGCGGCTCGTCGACCGGCGGCTGGCCGAACGCGACGCGGCCGAGGAGCGGTTCTCCGCCGCGTTCTCCCACGCGCCGATCGGCATGGCGCTCGTCGCGCTCGACGGGGAGATCCTGCAGGCCAACGCGGCATTCGCGACGATGATCGGCGCCGAGCGCGGCCGTCTCGCGGGACGCCCGATCGTCGAGGTCCTGGTGCCCGCCGAGCGCCCGTGGGTCGCCGACTCGCTCGGCATGCTCGAGCCCGGGCTCCAGCGCGTCGTCCACGCCGAGCGCCGCTGCCTGCATGCCGACGGGCACATCGTGTGGACCGCCGTCTCGCTGACGCTGACGCGTGACGGCACCGGCGCCCCTGAGCACCTGCTCGCGCAGTTCGAGGACATCTCCGACCGGCGGCGCTACGAGGCCCACCTCAAGCACCTGGCGGATCACGACCCCCTCACGGGCCTGTACAACCGCCGCGCGTTCGAGCGCGAGCTCGACCGCCACCTCGAGCGCGTGCGCGAGGACGGCGCGCGCGGGGCCGCGATCGTCGTCGACGTCGACCACTTCAAGCAGATCAACGACCTCGAGGGCCACCACGCGGGCGACGACCTCATCAAGGCGATCGCCCGCGGACTGCGCCAGCGCGTCCGTCTCGGCGACGTGCTCGCCCGGCTCGGCGGCGACGAGTTCGCCGTGCTCATGCGCGAGGGCGGCCTCGCGGAGGCCCGCCACCTCGCCAACGTCGTGCTCGACGCCATCCGCGAGCAGCACATCGTCACGTCGAGCGGCCGCACGCGGGCGATCACGGGCAGCGCCGGGATCGCCCTGTTCGACGGCCGTGAGGACGCGACGGGCGAGACGATCCTCGTCGACGCCGACCTTGCCATGTACGACGCGAAGGAAGGCGGGCGCGACCGGATCGCGGAAGCCGCGCCGGCCGAGGACCGCCAGGCGGGGACCCGCACGCGCCTGACCTGGATGGATCGGATCCGCGACGCGCTCGACGACGAGCGGTTCGTCCTGTACGCCCAGCCGATCGTGTCCCTGGAGACCGGCGACACCGAGCAGTACGAGCTGTTGCTGCGGATGCGCGACGAGGACGGCACGGTCATCCCACCCGGCGCATTCCTCTCGGTCGCCGAGCGCAGCGGGCTGATCGGCCGGATCGACCGCTGGGTCGTCACCCGGGCGATCGACCTCCTTGCCGCGTCCGGCGCGGGCGGTCCGACGTTCGAGGTCAACCTGTCGGGCTCGTCGATCGGCGACGAGGTCCTGCTCGAGCTCATCGAGCGCCGGCTGCGGGAGACCGGGGTCAACCCGGGGCGCCTCGTCTTCGAGATCACCGAGACCGTCGCGGTCGCCGACGTCCCGCGCGCGCAGGCGTTCGCGGCACGGCTGAACGAGCTCGGCTGCCGCTTCGCGCTTGACGACTTCGGCTCGGGCTTCGGGTCCTTCTACTACCTCAAGCACCTGCCGTTCGACTTCCTGAAGATCGACGGCGAGTTCGTCCGCGACTGCGCGCGCGACCAGACCGACCGGCTGATCATCAGCGCCGCGGTCGATATCGCTCGCGGCCTCGGCAAGCGCACCATCGCGGAGGTCATCGAGGACGACGGGACGTGGCAGGCGCTGCGGGATCTCGGCGTCGACGACGGCCAGGGCTTCTACCTCGGCCGCCCGGAGCCGGTCGAGAACGTCATCGCGGCGCACCGGCGCCAGGCCAGCTGAGCCGGCCGCGCTAAGGTCGCCCGATGGCAGCAATCCTCGATGTCGAGCAGGCGCTGCTCCTCCTCGAACTCGAGCCGCCGTTCGACCAGCGCGCGGTCCAGCTTGCGCGCCGCAGGATGGCCAAGGTCTGGCATCCGGACATCGCGCCGCCCGGCAAGCAGTACGAGCACGAGCGCCACCTGAAGGCGATCAACGAGGCGGCCGACCAGCTCGAGTCGCTCGCCGAGCAGTCGCGCGGCGGGAAGGTCACGCGCAACGCCGTGAAGGTCAGCGCCGCCGCCGCGCGCGCCGCGCGCGAGGAGGCCGGCCGCCGCGCGTACGAGCAGGAGCAGGCGCAGCGGGCCGCCAATGCCGACAAGCGTAAGCACGATCCGTTCGGCGACCGCACGCCCGACCACTCGGTCGTCCATCGCTACGCGCGGTGCCTGTCCTACCCCGAGTGGGGCGTCGGGTCGGTCACCGGCATCTACTTCACGGGCGAGGGCGACGACATCCAGCAGTGGGCGCGCGTGAAGTTCCAGCCGGGGGTGCGGACGGTCCCCGCCGGGTCGCTGCAGTTCGTCGACTTCTCCAAGCCCGACCCCAGCGCCGACCGGGTGCAGCGGTTCATGACCGCCGCGCAGCACGCCATGCACGAGGGCGACTACCCGCTGGCCGCGCAGCGGCTCATCTACGCGCGCGACGCCGACCCGGCGAACACCGCGGTCCTGCGCCTGCTGACGCTGGCGTTCTGGCAGGCGGGCGATCTCGCGGCCGCCGCGCGGACCGTGCGCGACTGGGCGCGGGTCGACGGCGCTCGCCCCACGGCGCACCGGTTCGCCGCCCGCATCTACGAGGACATGCGCGCGGTCGACCTGGCCGAGGAGGCCGCCGGCCGGGCGGTGCGCTGCGCGCCGTCGGACGCGTCGGCGTGGGAGCGGCTGGGGCGCCTGCGCCTGAAGCTCATGGACCGTGAGGGCGCGATCGGCGCGCTGGAGACCGCGCGGCGGCTCGGCCCGACGTCCGAGGGGCTGCTCGACCTCGCGCTGGCGTACCACCTGGCGGGCGACGTGGGCGCGGAGGTGACGGCGTGCGAGCAGGCGACGATGCTCGCGCCCGACAGCGCCGCGGCGTGGTCGCGGTACGCCCACGCCCTGACGCGCACCGACCGCGTGACCGACGCGATCGCCGCGTGCGAACGCGCCCTGCAGCTCACTCCACCGCCCGGCGACGCGGAGGTCGCGGCCCTGCTGGAGCGCCTGCGCGAACAGGCGCCACGGGTGCTGCCAGCGGCCTGACCCGCTCAGGGCAACTGCGGGAGGCCTCGCTCGTCGAGCGGCCAGCCCGGGTTGTGGGCGAGCTCCCACAGGTGACCGTCGGGGTCGAGCACGTACGACGTGTACCCGCCCCAGAACGTCTCGTGCGGCGCGCGCTGCGGCGTCGCGCCGGCCTCGACCCAGCGGGCGAACACCGCATCGACCGTCTCGCGGTCGGGCAGGTTCATGGCGATCGACGAGCCGCGGAACGCGGGCGCGGGGTCCGCCGGCAGCTGCGCGTCGTCGGCGAGCTTGCCGTGGCTCCAGAGGCCGAGGTGCGTCCCCGCGCAGCGCAGGAACGTCACCTCGCCCTCGACGGAGTCGGTCGACCGCGTGAAGCCGACGGCTTCGTAGAACGCGGTCGCGCGCTCGACGTCTGTGACGCCGAGGGTCAGGAGGCTCGGGCCGGCGGGGACGGGCATGACCCGCAGGCTACCCGCGGTCCGGGGCGAGTTTGCGTCCATGACGAACGCAAACTCGCCCCGCACGCCTACGCGGCTTCGGCCACCGGCTCCAGCGCCGGCTCGTGCCGCCACATCAGCGCCGCGAACACCGCCGCCCCGCCGATCGCGATCGCCGCGCAGACGATCGACGCGTCGTGGAGCCCGTCGACGAACCCCTGCGGGTTGCCCCCGCCCAGCGCGGCACCCGTGGGGAACAGCGCGCCCAGTCCGGCGACGCCGACGGCGATGCCCGCCTGGCGGAACGTGTCGTTGACGCCGGCGGCCAGGCCCGCGTCACGCGTGGGCACCGCGCGCAGCGCGATCGCCGACACCGCCGGGTTGAACAGGCCGGTGCCGATGAGCGCGATCACCGAGACCGGCAGCATCACGGTCCACGACGAGTCGGGCTGCAGCAGCAGCCCGAGCGCCATCCCGCCGCCGACGAGCAGCAGCCCCACGGTGACCATCACCGGGTGCGAGATCCGGTCGCCGAGCGACGCGGTCGCCCCGGACACGATGAACATCACGATCGTGCCCGGCAGATAGACGAGGCCGGCCTCGATCGCGGAGAGCCCGAGGATCTGCTGGAGGTACAGCGTCGTGTAGAGGAACACGGCGAAGAACGACGAGCTGATCGCGAACGCCGCGACCTGGGCCCCGGTGAACGCCCGGTTGCGGAACAGCCCGAGCGGCAGCATCGGGTGCGCGACTCGCAGTTCGATCACCGCGAACACGGCGAGCATCACGAGGCCGCCGGCGAGCATCGCGACGATCTGGGTCGAACCCCAGCCGACCTCGTTGCCACGCAGCAGCCCAGTCACGACCAGGACGAGCGCGACGGCGAGCGCCGCCTGACCGGGCCAGTCCACCGGACGGGCGAGCGGGTCGACCGACTCGCGCACCTTCAGCAGCGTGATCGCGATGATCGCGAGGCCGATCGGGACGTTGATCAGGAAGATCCACTCCCAGCCGAGCCCGGTCGTCAGCGCGCCGCCGACGAGCGGGCCGATGGCGAATGCGGCACCGATCGTCGCGCCGTACGCGGCGAGGGCGCCGGCACGCTCCTCGTCGCTCGGGAAGGCATCCGCCAGCAGTGCCAGCGACACGGCGAACATCGCGGCGGCGCCGAGGCCCTGGACCGCCCGGGCGATGTCGAGAACGACGATGCCGCCGGCCATCGCGCACGCCGCCGAGGCGGCGGTGAACACCGCGAGGCCCGCGATGAAGACGCGTTTGCGCCCGAGCCGGTCGGCGAGGGAGCCGGTGGTGAGCACGACCGCGGCGAGGGCGACGGTATACGCGTCGACCACCCACTGCAGGCCGGTCAATCCTGCATCAAGGTCGGCGGCGATGTCGGAGAGCGCCGTGTTCACCACGGCGATGTCGAGCATGAGCATCGCGGTGGCGGCGCACACGACGAGCAGGGTCCAGTGCTGACGGGACATGGGGGTCCTTTCGAGAGGAGACGGTGGTCATCGACCGTGATCCTCCAGGCGCGTGGACCCCCTGCCATCGGGTGTCACCCCGAACCGGACCCCAAGGTTTGCGGCCGTGCCCCCGGACACCCCGTGCGCCCCTCGGCGGGTTGTCCAGAAAACCGGCGACAAGTCGCAGTTCCGGCGCGACCGGCCGATCACCCGGAACAGCGACCGCCCGCCTGGGCGCCTCTGCCCCCGTCCTCCCGCCGGCAACCCAGCACCCACTCACCATGCGACGACTCTTCACCTGCTGCACCCTCCTCCTCGCCTTCGCGGCCGCCCCCAGCGCCGCGCAGGCCGCTGAGGCCGGACTCAACGTCCAGGGGATCGACAACGGCGGCAGCGACGAGTCGATGGCGATGCTCGCCGACACCGGCTCGAAGTGGGCCCGACACTTCCTGCAGTGGGATCGCTTCGAGCCGACGAAGGGCACGCTCGACCCGTCGCTGGTCGCGCACTACAAGCAGACGATGGACCGCGAGCAGGCGATCGGCGTCAAGACGATGCTCACGGTCGTGCGCTCGCCGAGCTGGGCCAGCGGGTCGGCCGACCCGTACAGCCCGCCGGCCGATCCGAAGGACTTCGCCGACTTCATGAAGCTGCTGTCGCGCGAGCTGGCCGGCCGGGTTGAGGTCTACGAGATCTGGAACGAGCAGGACGAGGCGATCTTCTGGAAGGGCGCCGTCGATGCGGGCCGCTACACCGAGATGCTGAAGGCCGCCTACCCGGCCATCAAGGAGGTCGACCCGAACGTGAAGGTCTCGTTCGGCCCGACCACCGGCAACAACTACACGTACCTGGAGCAGGCGTACGCGGCCGGCGCGAAGGGCTCGTTCGACGCCGTCTCGGTCCACACGGACACGGCCTGCAACATCGCGTCGCCGAACGAGTTCTACAAGGAGCCGAACGGCCGCATCGGGCAGTTCCCGTTCCTCGGGTACCGCGAGGTCCGCGCGTCGATGCTCGCCAACGGCGACGACAAGCCGATCTACATGTCCGAGCTGGGCTGGTCGACGACGAAGACCACCTGCGCCCGCGGCGCCTGGGCCAACCAGAAGCCGGCCGGCGTGACGGAGTCCAAGCAGGCCGCGTACCTCGCGCAGGCCTACCACTGCCTCGCGGCGGATCCGTACGTCGAGATCGCCATCTGGTTCGAGGCCAAGGATCGCGCCGTCGAGGACTCCGAGCTCACGCGCTACGGCCTGCGTCGCCCCGACGGCAAGGACAAGCCGGCGTACGCGGCGTTCAAGGACTTCGCGCGGGGCGGGGACAAACTCACGGGGCCCTGTGGCGACTTCAGCCCGCCGACGATCAAGATCCACTCGCCGGGCGCGAACCGCAAGGTGTTCGACAAGTTCATCTTCAAGGCCGACACGCCCGACAAGGACGTGGCCCGGATGACCTTCTCCGTCGACGGCGTGGAGATCGAGAACTTCACGCCGCCGAAGGGCTCGCCGGTCGGCACGGTGCGCGACTACATCAAGGAGCCCGCGTACCGCAACTGGCAGGGCGTCCGCAAGCTGCCGTTCGGC
>SYBY01000104.1 GCA_005788585.1 Actinomycetota bacterium
CCTGGTAGTGGTAGACGCCCTGCACGAACGCGTTCGCGCAGTTGCCGACGCCGATGATCGCGACGCGGACCTTGTCGTGCTGGTAGCGGCCCGAGCCGTTCGTTGCACTCATGCTGTCTGGGGACTTCCCTTCTGAGAAAGTTCGGGGGATGGACGCTCGGCCGGCGGGGGCGGCGCCAGCCCTTACGGACCCCAGAGCGGGGTCCCGGTTACACCTCGGTCACACGGCCTCGTCGTCGACGGGCGTGATCGGCTCAGCCGCAACGGGCCGGTTGAGCTGCCCGCGGACGTGGAAGATGCGCTGGAGGAACGTGATCGTCCCGAGCACCGCAAGGACGTACACCGCGGCCTCCAGGGCCTCGTCGACGCCGATGCCGAAGAGGAGGATGCCCGCGGAGAGGATCGCCACCCGCGCTGCGCGATTGCCGAACCCGACCTTGCACTCCACGCCGAGGGCCTCGGCGCGTGCACGAGTGTACGAGACCATCAGGGACGCGACCGCGGCCGCCACGACGCCGAACACCGCAAGCTCGTTCGCCTCGCTCGCGAAGTACACGCCGATCGCGGCGAGCATGATGCCCTCCTCGATGCGGTCGAGCGTCGAATCGAGGAACGCGCCGAACGGCGTGCCCTTGCCGCTCATCCGCGAGTAGCGCCCGTCGAGCGTGTCGCAGACCGAGCCGACGATGAACGCGATGCCGCCGAGGATCCACATCTCCTGCCACACGAGGACGGCGGCGACGACGCAGAGCACGAGCCCGGTGAGGCTGATGGCGTTCGGGGTCAGGCGCGACTCGATGAGCCGGTTGCGCACCTGGTCGTTCATGAGCTGCGGCCGGGGCCGCGCTCCTTCGGCAGGGGAGGACATAGCTGCGAAGCCTAGGCCGCAGCCGGTTCGGCTGCGCGTGACAGCGCGGGCGCGGCGTCCGGATCGGTGTCGGGATCGCCGCGGAACGCCCACACCGGGCGCAGCTGGGCGAGCAGCAGGGCGATCAGTGCGCCGGCGCCGGCGGTGAGCGCGCCGAGGAACGCGTCCGCGAGGAAGTGGTTGGCCGTCACGACGATCACGAAGGTGACGAGCAGCGGGTACGTCGCCCAGAAGATCTTCACGGCGCGGCGCTTGGCCAGCAGCGCCAGCGGCCACCCGATCATGAGCGAGAAGCCGACGTGCATCGAGGGCACCGCGGCGTACGGGTTGAAGAGCGCGTCGATGGTGACGCTGTCCTGCGGGATGTTCGTGAAGTCCTCGACGGTGTCGTGGAAGCCCCACTCGGGGAAGAAGCGTGGCGGCGCGGTCGGGTAGACGACGTAGCCGATGAGCGCGATGAAGAACGCCGCAAGGAACATGTTGCGCACGAAGTAGAACGTCGAGTTGCGCATCAGGTAGATCCAGACGAGGCAGCCGAGCGTCACGGTGGTCTGCGCGTTGATGTACATCCAGCTCGCGGCGTCGACGATCCAGCTCTCGCCGGCCACGAGGGCCTGCAGGCCGGGCTCGACGAAGACGTTCAGCGTGCGCTCGACGTCGATGAGCGCACGCGCGTTGTCGAACGCGATGGCCGCGGACTCGGGCGTGTTGACCCACCCGCGGGTGTAGCGGTAGGCGTAGTAGGCGGCGGCGAAAAGCAGGAGCTGCCGAGCGAGATCGACGTAGCCCTGCGGAAACAGCCGCGCCTGGATCCGGTGCAGGCGGGGGGACATGGCGCGCTGAGCATGTTAACCGCTTGTGACGGCGGTCAATCGGCGGCGGCTGTGCACACCGGGCCGCGGGAGACGGCCCGCCGCAGGCTGAACCGCGCCCGGACGACGACGCGGCCGGCACTGCGCGCGTGAACCACGGTCCACCCCTTGGTGCTCTCGGCGAGACACGCACTCCCGTGCTCGATGGTCCAGTACGGGCTCCAGCGCACCTTGATCAGCGCGACGCCTGCGCGGCGCATCCGGACGGTGAACGACTGCGGCCCGAGCCGCTCCACCCGTGCGGCGGTTCCGCTGAGCACGCCACCGCCCCGCACCTCGTAGACCTGCCAGTCCGCAGTGCGCCACACCGGTCGCAAGTACGCCGGGCGGGTCGCGATCACCCGCGCTTCGGCGTGCGCGCTGGGGTCCAGCGGCACGTCCGGGACTGCGACGAACCGCACGCCCTGGTGCAGGAGCCAGCGCCGGTAGCTCTCCGCAGTCAGCTGATCGTCGCGGGTGCCGTGGAACAGGCCGTGGTACTTGGTGTCCAGTTGGGTCAGCCAGCCGCGTGCCAGCGGGTACCGGCGGGCGACGTGCACGGCCTCCCAGTGCAGGCGGGTGAACGGGATCTCGATGCGGTCGGCAGCGCTCGCGCGCCCTTCGAGGAACCCGAGGAGCGGCGCGAAGTACGCGGCCTGGCCGCTGGGGTCCGTGGCGCCCTTCGCCGTCTCGCGCACGGGGGCGTACCACTGCCAGGCGATCAGCGGGACGGCGGCGAGCGAGAGCGCCCGGGTCGGCACGCGTCCGTACGCCGCGCACACCAGGACGGGCCCGGCGAACATCGCGCCGAGCCGGCTGGCGTTCCCGCCCATCGGCGAGGCGACCGCGAAGGCCAGCAGCGCGGAGGCGATGTACAGCGCCGCGGCCACGCGGATCGTGCGCTCGCGGGCCGGGACCAGCCACAGGACGAGCCCGCTGAAGAGCACGATCGCGGTCAGGGCTCCGGTGCTGAACGGCTGGCGTCCGCCTTCGGGGAACGTGACCGCGAGCAGCATCGCGGGCGTCATGGCCGCCGCGGCAATCGCCAGTCCGAGGGGGCGGCGCCGTGCCAGCCAGTCGGCGATCGCGCACATCGCCAGGAACAGCCCGGCGACCGGGGAGGCGAGCGTGCAGCCCACGGCCAGGAGCACCGCCGCCCGCGGCCGCGCCAGCTGCACGGCGTGGACGCAGGCCAGGCCGAAGGTGACGCCCAGGCCGAAGGTCAGCCGCCCGATGAGCAGGTCGGTCGCGGTGGCCGCCGCGAACCACAGCGCGCCCCAGCGCGCGGCCTGGCTGTCTGCGCCGAAGGCGTGACGGACGATGCGGGCGAACAGCACCGCGGACACCACGGCGGCGAGCGCGCCGGCCAGCCGCGGCCCGATCGCGGCGCCCAGTGGCGGGAAGAGGATCGAGTACCCGGGTGTGTGGTGGCCGCCGAACCAGAAGCCGTTCCACACCGTGAAGCCCTCGCGTGCAAAGAGGTCGGTGCGGTAGGCCTGCGCGGCGAGGTCCGGCGTCGGCGGCGCGAACGCGAACCAGAGTGCGGCCAGGGCGGCGGCGAGCGCGCAGGGCGCGAGCAGGTCGGCGTGCCGGCGCATCGCGCGGCAACCGTAGGCGCCGCGCGGGTGCAACGGCGTGAAGATCCTGATGCGCCGCAGGAAAGGGTCGCTGAGCGGGCGGGCGGGATGGGTTTCCCTAGGTCGATCGGCAGCGCGGGCCGGTCAGCGAGGCCCGCAGCCGGATCTCCCCCGGGGCGACGACGCGCAGCGCGATGAACCCGTCACGCGTCTCCTCCACGCAGGCGAAGCCCGACGCCACGCGCCACCACCGGCTGTGGCGCACCCGCAGGCGCACCATCCCGGGCACCGACGCCTGGAGGGTCACCGACTGCATGTCCGTGTCG
Organism: Actinomycetota bacterium; assembly: GCA_005788585.1. The sequence continues at coordinate 3,623 of SYBY01000104.1, forward strand.
ACGACCCGCGCCACCCCTGTCGCCATCGGCGGAGCGCCGCGGACCGCGAAGACCCGCCAGTCGCCGGTCCGCCACACCTCGCGCAGCCAGGGCGGCGGGCGGCGCAGGAAGCGCGCCTCGGGTTCGCTGGCCGGGTCGATCGGCGCGTCGGGCAGCGCGACGAACCGCACCGCGCGCGCGTGCAGCCAGCGGCGGTAGGCGGCCGGGTCCAGCTCGGACTCGTAGAAGTGGGGACCGTCGGCGCGGTCGAGCTGGCGCTCCCAGCCGCGGGCCAGGGGCACCGACCGGGCGACGTACAGCGCTTCGCCCTTGTCGGCGGTCGGGACGACCTCCACGCGGAACGGTCGCCCGGAGTGCGCGCCCAGGAACTCGACGAGCGGCGCGTGGAAGGACGCACGCAGCGCGGGGTCGTCGCGGCCGCGCAGGAAGTCGGCGGCGGGCGGGTACAGCGACCACCAGAGCAGCGGGATGGCCGCGATCGCCAGCGCCCGATCGCGGCGGCCGGCCAACGCCAGCGCCAGGACGGGGCCGGCGAACAGCCCGCCGAGCCGGGTCGCGTTGCCGCCTACGGCGGTCGGCAGCGCGAAGGCCAGGACGAGCAGCACGCCGTACAGCACGACGCCCACGCGCAGGACCCGCTCCTCAGCGGGCAGGAGCACGCCCACGAGCACCACCGCGGCGAGCCCGGGCCAGAACGCGCCCGGGGCGAACGGGAAGGTCCCACCCTCCCCGAACAGCACGTTCAGGACGAGGATCGGGACCAGCGCGGCGGTGGCGAGCCCCACTCCGAGCCGCAGCCGCCTCTGCGCCAGCCCCCAGGCGACCGCGCCGAGCGCGGCGAACAGCCCGGCGACCGGACTCGCCAGCGCACTGCAGACCGCCAGGACGCCGGCGGCCGCCCGCCGGTCGCGGCTCAGCGCGAGCGCGGCTCCGAGTGCGACCGCCATCCCAAGCAGGAACGTGATCCTGCCCGTCCACAGCGCCGCCACCGCGACGGCGGCGAACCAGACGGCGGCGAGACGGCCGGCGTCGCCGCGATGCGTGATTGCCAGCCGCTCGAAGAGGAACGCCGCCGCGACCACCGCGAGTGCGCCCACGACGCGTGCGCCCAGGAGCGCACCGAGGGGTGGGTACAGCACGCTGTACGCGGGCAGCTCATGCCCGGCGAACCATCCGGCGTCCCAGAGCCACGCGCCCTCCTCGCGGAGGATCTCGGCGCGGTACAGCTGCGCGATGAGATCCGCGCTGCGTGGCGCGAGCAGGAGGTACACCGCCGCGCCGAGGGCCGCGACGATCCAGGCGGGGGGAAGGCGCCGCATCGGCGGCGCACCCTATGCAACAGCGGCTACTTCGAGGAGAAGTTCGCCGTCAGCGCGATGCCGGCCTCGAGGCTCATCGCCCCGTACCAGCGGCCGATCCCGATCTTCTTGAAGCGGGGGCGCATCAGCTGCGCGGCGTGACTCGGCGACTGCATCCACATGAGCACCGCACGGTCGGCGCGATTGCCCATGCCGTCCGGGAGCCACGCGACGGTCTCGCCGACCAGGGCGTTGCGGGCGATCTTGGCGGCGCGCACCTTGAACGGCGTGCCGTTGCCGCTGGTGTGCGAGAGGCGGTCGTACCGGAGCTGGTCGCGCGAGTGGCGGCTGGCCGCGCGAGCGAGCTTGCGGCTCGAGCGCAGCGGGCTGAGGCCGTGATCGGCGCGCAGCGCGTTGATCTTCGTCACGATCTGACGCTCGAACTCATCGTGGATCGGCGCTGCGGACGCGGCCGGTGCGCTCGCGAGCAGCGCGAGGACGGGCACGATGAGCAAGATGAGCAGCGGACGGAGTTGCGGCACAGGGTCTCCTTCGCTCGGCGGCGAGGTCGAGGTGTTCGAGGGAGGCTTCCGTGCCCCTGCCGCCGCGCAGACTAAAGCAGTCGCCGCGGATGCGGCGGCTCGCTGCTTGCAGACACCTATCCGTCCAAATGGGCGCAGACCCGCTCGACGAGCTCCGGGCGGTCCAGCCAGGGCCAGTGCCCGGCGCCCTCCACGAGCTCCAGCCGCCCGTCGCCCAGCGCCGCGGCGTAGCCGCTGCCGAAACGTGCGGGGATATAGGGGTCGGCCTCCCCCCAGAGCACGAGCGCCGGAGCCTTGATCGTCCCGAGCGCCGAGCCCGCCGACGCGAGGGCCTCGGGCGGCGACGAGCGGTAGAGACGCAGAATCGCGCGTTGCGTCCCCTGGTCGAAGTGCGAAGCGATCTCGTCGCGGAACGCCTTGGGCAGCGACCCCCGTTTCGGCGTCGCCTCGGTGAGCGCGAGCTTCATGATCGGCCTGGCGCTGGCGAGGCCGATCGCGAACTCGCCGACGCCCGGCGTCCGCCACATCCGGGCCGTGCGGTGCCAGCGGTAGCCCGGCAGGAGCGGCACCGCATTCATCACGACCAGCCGCGACACCCGCGCCGGATTGCGCATCGCCCACACGAGGCCGACCGCGCCCCAGTCGTGGACGCACAGCCGGACCTTGTCGACCCCGACCGCGTCGAGGAAGCGGTCGAGGAAGTCGGCGTAGCCCTCCATCGTGAAGTCTCCGTCGCCGCGCTTGCCGCTGCGCCCGAAGCCGGGGAGGTCGGGCGCGAGCCCGCCGCCGCAGCGCAGGAACGGGACGAAGTCGTCGCTGGAGGTCGGCACCCCGTGCACGTAGAGCGCGGGAACGTCATCGTCCCCGGCGCGCTGAAAGAACACCGGCTGGTCGCCCAGCTCGAGTGTTTCGGATCGGACCTCCCGCAGACCCACGGCGTCGGAAGATACCCTCGCGGCCCGTGACGCGTGCGAGCATGGCCGAGCTGCCCACCGTGCCCCGCAAGGACTGGGTCCGGCCGAAGCCCGACCGGGTGGCACGGATCCGCGCCCGGCTGCGCGAGGTCTACGGCGTGCCGGTGGTCCGTCCGCACGGTGACGGCATCGCCGAGCTCGTGCTCACCGTGCTGTCGCAGTCCACGAACGACCGCAACCGCGACGTCGCCTACCTGCGCCTGCGCGACCGTTTCGCCTCGTGGGAGGCGGTGCGTGACGCGCCGGTCAGCGAGGTCGAGGAGGCAATCCGGCCGGGCGGCATCAGCAAGGTCAAGTCTCAGCGCATTCACGACATCCTCGTCGCGATCGGGGACCCGCTCGACCTGTCGTGGCTCGCGGACGCGAGCGTGTCCGAAGGACAGGAGTACCTGTGCTCGCTGCCGGGCGTGGGTCGCAAGACCGCCGCGTGCGTGCTGCTCTTCAGCTTCGACCTGCGTGACGTGCCGGTCGACACGCACGTCTCGCGGGTGGGGACCAGGCTCGGGCTCCTGCGGCCCGGCGCGGGATTCGACGAGCTGCACGACGCGATGCTGGCGCTCACGCCACGCGGCGCGGAGTGGGAGCTGCACGTCAACCTGCTGCGCCATGGCCGGCGGACATGCGCGGCGCAGCGCCCGCGGTGCGGGGAGTGCGCGCTGGCGCGGATGTGCCCGAGCCGGGCACTGTGGTCGGTCGAACGCGCCTGATTTCCGCAGGGCGGAAGGCTCGGTCGGAGACTCGCCCACCGCCCCGCGTCGTCGCACCCGGCGCTGTGTCGCGAATGTCAGCTCCAGGCTGACAAAGGCGACACAGCGCTGCGGCTCCTACTGGGTGGCTGCGGCGCCCTCGGCGATTGCGTCGGTGGCGTCCCACACCTCGTCGTCGGCGGGTGCGGTGATGGGCGCGGGACCGCCGAAGTCCGAGTAGTCGAAGCGCATCGTGATCGTCCCGGCGGGCATGTCCTTCGTCTTGGACATCACCGTCGTGCCCTGCATCCGGAGCACGCGGTCATCCTCGTCGATCCAGAACTCGATGGGCTGCTTGCGTGCGAGGTCGTCGTCCGTCGCCGGTGCCGGGCCGGAGGTCATGCTCTTGCGCAACTCGTCGCGTTCGTCCGCCGGGAGCGTGTCGAGGTAGTCGTCGATCGACATCTCGCCCTTCCAGTGCGTGGTCTCGACACCGCCGATCTCCTCGGTGCCGTCCGCGTCCAGGGAGGCCCCGGCCTGGAACGGCGCGAGGGACGCGGCGGCGTCCATCCGCATGAAGGCCTCAAACGCCTTGTCCTCGGTGCCCAGGGCGCCCGCCAGGTTCACCCCGATCCACGGGAGCTGATCGGGGACCTGCGCGGCGAAAGGCTCGGGCACCTGCACGTAGGTCTTGGCGCCCATCCAGACCAGCCGGATGTCGTCCTCGGCCGGGACGCCCATGAGCTCAAAGATCGGCTTGCCCTTCAGCATCACGTCCATCGCGATCTCGGTCAGCGACCCGGTCCCCTTGGCCTCGACCGTCAGCGGGGCCTTGAGCCCCATGCCCTCGATCTTCACGGTGCCCGTCATCGCCGCGGTCTTGTCGGCCTCCGCCGCCCGGACGACCGCATTGATGTCGAGTCGCGTCGCCGACGACTGGTCGCCATCCTCTCCGCCACAGCCTGCTGCCAGGAGAGAACCGCTGAGCAGCACAAGGGTCAATGAGCGGGTGAGGAGTCTCATGGGTCGGGCACCTTACCGGTGCATCGGCGAATCCGGCAGCGTCGTGTGCCACCGTTGGCGGCGTGTCCCGCTCCGTCGCCCTCGTCACCTGCCGTGCGCTTCCTGACGGCGACCCCGACGATGTCGTGCTGCCCGCCGCTTTGGCCGCGCACGGCATGACCTCGAGCTGGGAGATCTGGGATGACCCGGACGTCGACTGGGCCGCCTTCGACCTGGTCCTGATCCGCTCCCCCTGGGACTACCCCGACCATCGCGACGCGTTCATCGCGTGGGCGAGATCGGTTCCGCGGCTGGCGAACCCTGCGGACGTCCTGGACTGGAACACCGACAAGCGCTACCTCGCCGACCTTGCGCAGGCCGGGCTCCCGGTCGTGCCCACGGCGTTCGTCGCGCCGGGCGACGACATCGACGAGCGCGTGCTGGACGGCGAGATGGTCGTCAAACCGGCGGTCTCGGCCGGTGCCCGGGGCACGGGGCGCTTCAGCGATCCGGGTGCGGCGCGGGCGCACATCGCGGCGCTGCACGCCGAGGGCGCGATTGCCATGGTCCAGCCGTACGTGCCGTCCGTCGACGACGAGGGCGAGACCGGGCTGGTGTACCTCGGCGGGACGTTCTCGCACGCGTTCCGCAAGGCGCCGATCCTCACCGCGCAGGGCGTGGCGCCGATGGTCGACCCGGTCGGCGGACTGCCCGCGGCCGAGGCGATGTTCGCCCAGGAGACCATCACGGCGCGTGACGCGGACACCGCCTATCGGGCGACGGCCGACTGGGTGCTGCTCTACGTGCGCGAGCGGTTCGGCCCGCTGCTTTACGCGCGTATCGACCTGGTCGCAGGCCCGGATGGCACCCCGCTGCTGATGGAAGCCGAGCTCACCGAGCCGTCGCTCTACCTCTGGCTCGGCGCCGGAGCGAGCGACCGTCTGGCCCGCGCCGTGGCGGCGGCGGTGGTCGCTGAGCGCTGAGGTCTCACCGGGCTTGCCAGCCGGTCAGGCAAACGTTACCGTCGTGTTCATGGGTCGTCTCCTCCCGCTTGCGGCACTCGTCGCGCTGCTCCTGCTCGCCGTGGTCCCCGCCGCAGACGCCGCGTCCGACCGGGCCGCGGCCCGCTCGTTCGGCGCGGCGGCCGATGTCGTCGCCAAGCGTGCCCGTGCCGCTCTGCCGGCGTCGCTCGTCTCCACCCAGCAGGCCAGCCTGGACTGCCATCTCGCCGGCGTCCGCCGTGCGCGCGCCGAGGGCGTGCCGCCCACCGCGATCATCCGCGCCTCGCTCGAGGGCCTGGCGATCGCTCGGTCGATCATCTTCCTCACGGCGGTCCCGCACGTCGAGGAGTACGTCAAGCGCCTGGACCGCGTGCGCACCACCGACCGCGCGCTGCGCGCCGGGCGCACCGCGTGGAAGGCGCAGCTCAAGAGCATGCGCGTCTACCTGAAGCTGCCGTTCCCGACGGACATCTGCGCGCGGGTCGATGCGTGGGTCGCGCGGGGCGGGACGGGTGCGATGTTCCCCGACCTGGACTTCACCGCGGTCAACCGCGAGCTCAACGCGAGCAAGGCCGAGGTGGCGCGGGAGACGCGGATCGAACGGGCGGCCGACCGCATGCGCGCGCTCGGCCAGTCGCGCACCCGGGCACGGAGCTTCACGGTGCGCCAGGCGCTCGCCCAGCAGATCGAGGTCGAGCGCAGCATCGTGGAGCCGTACAGCCTGCCGGGCTGACTCCTGAACGCCGGTCCAAGCTTTTGACTGCTAGGGCGGGTCGGCGTATGGTCGCCGGCATGGGTCGTCTCCGCCTCGCCGCCGGGCTGGTGGCGCTTGCGCTGCTCGTCCCCGCCGCCACCAGTTCCGCCGCCACAAAGGCCGATCGCAGCGCCGCGAAGCGCTTCGCGAACGCCGCCGCCGAGTTCGGGCCAGCAGTCCGGGCGCAGGCGCCCGGTGTGCGGATCCTGCTCGCGCAGGCACGGGTGGAGTGCGCCGGGCCGCTCTTCCGGCGCGCCGTGGCCGAGGGCATTCCGGCGCAGGAGATCGCCCTCGTCGTCAACAAGGGCGGCGTCGCGCTGAAGGAGACGGTCTATGAGTCGAGCATCCCGGCGCTCGAGCGGTTCGTCGCTCGGCTCGACCGGATCCGGACGACCGATCGCGTCCTGGTCTCGGGGCGTGCCGCGTGGCGTCGCCACCTCGAGATGTTCCGGGTCTACGGCGCGCTCGATGTTGCCGTGGTCGACTACTGCGACCGGATCGCCGCCTGGGTCGATGCGCGAGGCACCCAACCGTGGATGCCCGAGGTCGACTTCACCGCCGCGCTGCGCGAATTCCAGTACGGGGCCGGGCCGCGCGAGGACAGGATGGAGGCGGCTGCCGAGCGGGTGCGCGAGCTCGGTCAGACGAAGCTGCGCGCGAACCGGTTCCGGTTCGAGACGACCTTCGCGCAGCAGATCGCAATCGAGCAGGCTGCGATCGCGACCTACGCGTACGACCCGGACAAGACGCGCTGAGCGGGGCAGCGACGCCGAGCCGTACAGCCTGCCCGGCTGAGCCGCAGCTACGCTGCGCCGACAATGCGACGAGGCAGTTTGAGCTTACGAGTAGTTCTGATCGGCCTGATGTTCTCGATCTCGTCGGGCGGGGTGGCAGACGGACAGCAGCCAGACGAGCGCGCAGCTGCTACGGCATTCGCCGACGCCGCACTGGACTTCACGCGCGATGCGCGCCGCGGATCCGTCGAGGCGAGGCGCCGCATCGACGCCGTCGACCTCCCGCGGTGCGCACGCGCGTACTCGGACGCCATCGTCGGTACGGGGCCCCTGGAGGGAGTCGCGCTGGGGCCCCGGCGTGAAGAGCGTCTGAACGACTTCCTCTTCGCCGCGGCGCTCACGCCGACGTTCCAGCCACTCGTTGGACCGATGGAACGGCTGGTCGCACGACTCGAGGCCATCCCGACGGATGACCCAGCGCTGCGAAGCGCTCGCGCGGGGTGGCGCGCGACCGCGTGGTCGTACCGAATGGTCGCCCGCGCGCCGGACGATGTCTGCGCGCGGCTGGAAGAGTGGGTGCGAGCGGGGGCCCGCGGGCTCCCGCTGCCGGCCGTCGACCTCCGCGGCTTCGCCGCGGCACTTGAGATCGACGAGGACGCCAAGCTCCGGGCTGGCGCACGGCGTGTGCGCGAGCTTGGTGAGGGACCTCGTCGCGCGGAGCGCGTCTCGGGACGGTGGGCGCTCGAGCCCTACATGGCGCTCCTCGCACGGCTGGAGAAGGCCCTCGGCGTCTCATAGGCAGAGGGTCGAGATCTGCTACCGTCAGACGCAGATTTCTTCCCCCCTGAACTTGTAGACGTAGAAAGGGAGACGCCACAACATGGGCAAGACCATCGGCATCGACCTGGGCACCACGAACTCGTGCATGGCCGTCCTGGAGGGCGGCGAGCCCACGGTCATCGAGAACGCAGAAGGCGGACGGACGACCCCCTCGGTCGTCGCCTTCGCTCAGTCCGGCGAGCGCCTGGTCGGCACGGTCGCCAAGCGCCAGGCCGTCACGAATCCGCAGAACACCGTGTTCTCCATCAAGCGCTTCATGGGCCGCAAGGAGGCCGAGGTGCGCGAGGAGGAGTCGATCGTCCCGTACAAGGTCGTCTCC
>SYBY01000105.1 GCA_005788585.1 Actinomycetota bacterium
TCGTCCTCGGCGCCAACCACGACATCTGGGCGGTCAACGTGGAGTCGGTCTACCTCGAAGAGGACGAGATCGACGAGCATCCGTACCGGGATGCCCCCGAGACGCAGGCCATGCGCCAGCCGCTCGGGTCTGAGGCCTAGCTGGTTCTCCGTGGGGCGGGGCGGGACGCAGATCCTGCCCCACGCCCGCACGCTCGCGGGAACCGCGCGGCCGTTCTCCGTCGACGCCTCTGGCCCGCTCATGAATGCGGCGTGGGACAGGACTGCGTCCCGCCCCGCCCGGCGCCGCAGCAGTGCCCCGTGCGGTGGCTTGCCTGAGGGTTTGCGTGCGCGAGCCTGATCTGATCGGCATTCGGTGGACGCGGCGCGTCACGCTCGGGTGTCTGGGCGTCGCGATCGTGCTCCTCGCGGCGTCCTTCGTCGGCGACGACCTGCCGTTCGCGTGGCCCGACGATCTGTTGCCCCTGGTCGTGATCCCGGGGATGGTCCTGGCGGTCGGCGGGCTCATCGAGGCCGTCTTCCGGTGGGTGCCGGCGCGGGCGCGCCCGGTCGTGCTCGGGGTGACGATCATTCCGCTGCTGGGGGCGGCTGCCGCGCTGGGCTTCCCTGAGTCCGTCATCCACTTCTCCGGGCAGGCGCAGTGGGCGTTCTCGGCGGGGTACGAGGTCTCCGTCGTGCCACCGTTCGTCGCGGCCGCTGCGAGCGCCGCGATCGCGGCGGTCTACCGGTACCGGCCGCTCGCGGTCGTCGGGGTGGGGCTCTTGACCCTCGTCATCTCGGTGTCGGTTCGCGACCTGCCGCTCCGCAGCGCAGAGGACCTGCCGTCATGGTGCTTCACGACATTCGACCCGCCCGGCGACGGCGGGAGGGTGTTTGGAGGCGACGGCACCTGCACGATCCTGCTCCCGGCGCAGGAGGTCGACGTGGTGTGGGACGTCGGCTCAACCGCGCCCGGCCCGTGACCGCCGGTCGATCGACGCGGCCGCGGCGACGTAGAGCTCGGTGCACTCGTCGATGAGCTGCGCCCGCGTGATGGCCAGGCCACCCTCCAGCCACGAGGTGACGGCGTTGGCGAGCCCGCCGACCAGGACCGTCGCCGCCAGCTCCAGGCGGGCCTGGTCGCGCTTCGTGCGCTTGCGGCGGCCGCCCAGCTCCCAGGCTCCGGCCTTCGCGTAGGCCGCCAGCGCCAGGTTGAGATGGGGGCGCACGGAGGGGTCGCCGGCGGCCTCGCGGAAGGCGCGGGCCTGGCGCGGGTCGTCGGTCATCTCCGTCAGCGCCGCCCCCAGGACGGCGCGCACGCGCGACGGCGTGTCGTCGGCGGCCGTCGCCAGGGCCTGCAGGACCGCCGTGTTCACGAGCTGGACGGCGTGGGCGAGCAGCGCGAGCAGGAAGTCGTCGCGGTCGCGGAAGCTCTCATAGAAGTAGCGGTCTGTCAGCCCTGCGCGTCGGCGGACCGCGGTCATCGTGACTCCTGCGATGCCGTGCTCGCCGAGGACGTCCAGGCCGGCCTCGAGCAGCCGCTCCCGGCGCTGCGCGCGGCGGTCTTCGGCGCTGACGCCGCGATAGGGGCGAACCACGGGAGGCACGACGCAATCTTGACAGAGCCGTACGTCAACTCTGTAGTGTTGATGTACGGCTCCATCAACATTGCGGCGGGTGCCGTTCGGCGGCGGACACCCGGCGCGCCGTCCCCACCGGAGGTCGCAGTGCTGCGCCCATGTCCCGCCGCCGGAGTGCTCGCCGCCGCAGCGGCCGCGCTCGCCCTATCCACCGCCGCCGTGGCCGCACCGTTGGCCGACGCGCCCGTCGCGCGGTGCCTGACCGGCAACCTCGCGGACGTGACCGACGATCCGCTCATCGTGCTGGAGCGCAACGAGCAGTTCGCGCCGACAGTGGGCAGCTCGAACATCAACGCCCAGACGTCCAACGGGCGGATGGCAGCCGGCGTCTCGGCCGGCGGCACGCTGACGACCCTGAGGTGGCCGTCGACGATGTCCTATCAGCAGCTCAAGCACTACGGACCGAACGCCCGGGCGCCGCGGGCCGGGGCGGCGGCGAACGAGGGAGTCGTGCTCGGGCTCGTCCTTCCGGGGGCCGGAACCCGCTGGCTGCGCGACTTCCCGCAGCAGGCCCAGCGCTACGTCGACGAGGACAGCGACGAGATCGAGACGACGTTCGCCGACCCGGCACTCGGGCTCACCGTGACGGTTCGGCAGGTCATCGGCGCCGACGTCGACGCCTACCTCCAGCGGGTCAGCGTGCGGCGCACACCCGGCGCGATCACGCCGACAGCCCTCATGGTCTTCGAGAACCTGAGTCTGAACATCTCCAACGTGCCGCTGATCCCCGGCACCGACGGGTGCGCCCATGAGTTCAGTCGCGACGCCGCACGCTTCGACGGCCCGACCGGCGCCATCGTGCACTGGCGCCGGGGCCGGGACCTGTCGACCGGACGGCCGTCGAATATCGCAATCGCGGTGGGGGTCGGGGGCGGTGTCGACGACTGGCAGGTCGCCGCCGACGCGGCGGAGGACCCGCTCGGGCGCCTCGGAGGCTGGACGGCCGACGCGTACCGCGACGCGGCGAACGGGGACCTCAACCGCGGGCGGTCGTACACCGGGCAGACGACGGGCGCGCTGCGGGCGCCGCTGGCGTTCACCGGCGACGTCGCGACGCGGGATGTGGCGCTGGCCGGCGGGCACACGCCCGCGAGCGCGCTCGCCGCGCTCACCGTCGCGTTGCATTGGGGCCAGCCCGCGGTCGCCGCCGGCAAGCGGGCGGCGCTGTCCGAGGCCATCGCCCGCGCGCCGATGCCCGCGACCTCCGACCCGAAGGAGCTGGCGCTCGCCAAGCGCGCGGTCGTGCTGCTGACGACCTCGCAGGCGCCGTCCGGGGCCATCCCGGCGGGGATCAGCGTGCAACCGCCCTACGCCGAGGACTGGCCGCGCGACGGCATGTACTTCGACGAGGCGCTGGACCTCATGGGCGCGCACGACCAGGTGCAGGCCCACAAGCGCTTCTACCTGCGCACGCAGCGCCGGCCCGGGTTCGCGCCGATCGGCAGCCTCGGCGTGCCGATCGGCAGCTGGCCGATGAACATGTACGACACCGGGGTCGCGTCCGGCCCGATCCCGTACGAGATCGACGAGACGGGCTTCGGCGGCTGGGGTCTGTGGAGCCATTACGAGCACACCGGCGACCGGGCCTACCTCGACGAGGCATGGCCCGGGATCAAGCTGGCCGCCGAGCACTTCGTCACCTGCCGGGACGCCGTGACGAAGCTCCAGTGCCGTGCGACCGAGGACGACAACCTCGACATCGGCAACCAGCAGACCATCGCGGGTGCGATGCCCGGCTGGCTCGCGCTGAAGGCGGGCGCGGCGGCCGCGGCGGTCGTCGGGGACCCCGACGCGAAGGAACGATTCGCGGCCCGTCGCGACGAGCTCGCCGCCGCGATCGACGAGCACCTGTGGGAGGAGGACAAGGGCTGGTACGCGGGCTGGGACATCCCCGCGATCCGCAAGGTCGTGACGTACGTCGGCTGGCCCGACCCGCCGAAGCCCCGATCCGACGCCCGCATGCAGCGCCACGCCGAGGCGACGTGGGAGGCGTTCGCCCCGTCGTTCCGCGCCCCGGAGCCGGGTGGCCGGACCGCCGGCTTCTACGACGGCCTGGCGCTCATCGCGCTCGCCGACCAGTGGCGGGGCGACCCGGAGAGGATGCAGCGGCTCAAGGACGGGCTGCACTGGATCGCGCACACCCAGGCCACGGCGGACACCGGCCTGCTGGGGGAGAACTGGATCGTCCGTGACGGCCGGGTCAAGACGATCACCGCAATCCCGCAGCTCTGGCAGCACGCGCTGTTCTACCTCGCCGCGATCGAGGTCCACGGACCGGCCTGAGCGGGTCCGCTGCGGAGCGGGGTGGCCCATTCACCACCCCGCTCCTCATCGTCTCAGCTCAGGAGACGATGAGCGGCTCGACGGCCTTGTTGACCTGTTCCGTGGTCAACGCGGGCTCGAACTGGTCGGGCGAGGGGTCCTCCTCGCGCAGCAGGCGGATCGCCGCGGCGTGGCGGGCTTCGACCTGGACGATCGAACCGGCGGCCGCGAGGACCTCCTTGCTCTTGATCGCCGGGCCGGCGCCGTTGTACGCGCCGACGCCCGTGTCCTCGAGCGTCTGGGCGAGTTCGAGGAACCCGGCCTCATCGGAGATACCGAAGTCGAACATCGGCATCTTGGCGGGCGTCCCGCCGAGGTCCTTGATCGTCGCCGTGAGGGCGTCGACGTGCTCGGCCTCCTCGCCGCCGAAGCGCTCGGCCTGCGACTTGATCTCGCTCGCGAGGTCGAGCTTGAGGCCCTCCTCGTAGAACGCGGTCTCGAGGTACTCGAGGGTGAGGGCGAAGTTGAGGATGTCAACGTCGCCCATCTCGGCCTGCGCGAAGGCCCGCCGCAGGAACGGGGAGACCATCGCCGTGCCGAACACGGCGCCGGCGGCCAGCGTGCCCTTCAGCAGCAGTGCCTGGCGGGACATGCCCTCGATCTGGACGGCCTCGAGGGGGTGGGGGTGGGGCTGGTTCATGGGGTCAGGTCCTTTCACGCGACGATGAACGGCTTGACGGCTTCGAGCACGTCGGCCTCGGCCGCCGGCTGGGCGAATGCGCCGTCCGGGGTCGCCGACTTGCCCAGCAGCCGGTTCAGGGCCGCCGCATGGCGGGCCTCGACGGAGTGGATCGAGAGGGCCGCGGCGAGGACCTCCTCGCTCTGGATCTCGGCGGCCTTGCCCAGGTAGGCGGCGGCGCCGAGGTTCTCGACGGTGGCGGCGAGTTCCAGCACGGCCATGCGGCTCTCCAGCGGGAACGTCGTCTCCGGTGCCGCGACGGGGTCGCCGCCGAGCTCCGTGATGGTGCTCTTCA
>SYBY01000106.1 GCA_005788585.1 Actinomycetota bacterium
CAGAACGAGCGGCTCTCCGACCTCCGGTTCGCCACGCCCTCGCTGCATGGCGCCGGCCGCGCGTTCGTCCTGCTCCCTGACGGCTACGCCGCCGATCCGGGTCGCCGCTACCCCGTCCTGTACCTCCTGCACGGTGGCCTGGGGACCTATGTCGCCTGGCCGCGCCAGGGCGACGTCGAGGCGATCACGGCGGGACAGGACGTCATCGTCGTCATGCCCGACGGCGGGCCTGCCGGCTGGTACACGGACTGGTGGAACCGCGGGCGCGGCGGCCCCCCGAAGTGGGAGACGTTCCACGTCGACGAGCTCGTCGCGTGGGTGGACGCGACGTACCGCACGATCCCCGCGCGCCACGCTCGCGGTATCGCCGGGCTGTCGATGGGCGGGTTCGGCGCGATGTCCTACGCCGCGCGCAACCCGGAGGTCTTCGGCTGGGCGGCGAGCTTCTCGGGCGCCGTCGACATCACGCGCAACCCGGCGACGCAGGCGACGATCATCGCCGAGGCGGGATTCGTCAACGGCCGCCCGCTCGGGCCGTTCGGCGACCCGTTCTTGCAGCGCTTCGTCTGGCGCGCGCACGATCCGCTGAGCCTCGCCGAGCGCCTGCGCGACACGCGCGTCATCCTGACCACGGGGAACGGGCGTCCCGGGCCGCTGGATGAGCCCTTCGACCTCGGCGACGTCGTCGAAGACCAGATGTACTCCTCGGGGCGGCGCCTGCACCAGCGGCTTCAGACCCTCGGAATCCCCCATGTGTGGGACGCCTACGGCCGCGGCACGCATTCATGGCCGTACTGGCAGCGTGCTCTGCGAACGTGGCTGCCGGACTTCCTCGCGGGCGCTCAGCCCGGGTAGCCGCCCATCCCCCAGCCGCGCTTCTCGCTCTCGGCGAACAGCCGGCTGTGCAGGGCCTCGGTCGGGCCGCGGAAGACCTGGTTGGTCATCACGTCGGCGGGGCCCGCCCACCACGGACCGGCCAGGCGCGGGCGCTTGACGATCGCGTGACACATGATGTGCGCGGCCTCCTCCGGCGTCATCGCGGGCATGCCCTTGGTGACCGCCGAGGACGCCATCCGGGTACGGACGAGCCCCATGTGGACCGTGGTCGCGGTCACGCCGTCGGGGCGGATCTCCTGGGCGACGCAGCGCACCCACGTGTCGAACGCCGCCTTCGACGCGAGGTAGGCCGACCACGCGGGCGCGATCGGCATGCCGTAGACGCCCCAGGTCGACGTGTTCACCAGGTGGCCGGAGCCGCGCTCGCGCATCGCCGGCAGCAGCGCCAGCGTGAGGCGGACCGGCGCGAGGTAGTTGATGTCGATCGTCCGCTGGAAGTCATGGAACCGGTCGGCGGACGCGGCGATGGAGCGGTGGATCGACTTGCCGGCGTTGTTGACGACGACATCGGGGGCGCCGTACTCGGCGAGGACACGGTCCGCGAGGGCGCCGACGGCGTCGAAGTCGGTGAGGTCGCACGGCAGCGCGACGGCGCGGCCGTCGTCCGCGGTGGCGTTGAGCTCCGTGACGAGCTCGTCCAGGCGCTCGGCGGTCCGCGCGACGAGCAGGGCGGTGGCTCCCGCGCCGACGAGCCGGCGGGCGGTCGCCTCGCCGATGCCGAACGACGCGCCGGTCAGCAGCACGGTGCGGCCGGCGACGGCGTCGCGGAGGTCGTCGTCGCTGACCCGGACGTGGCCGTGGGTGGCAAGGCGGGCGAGCCGGTCGGGAAGGCCGGCGAGGGAACGGCGGGACGGTACAAGCGGCATGGTGCGCCGCAGCATGCCAGGCCGAACGTCGCAATGTGGCGGCTCTGACCACCACATTCCGACGCTCGGCCGGGGTGGCGACCACATCTCGACGTTCGGCGGGTCAGTCGCGGCCGGGGAGCGCGCGGCGGCGGACCTTCCCCGTGGCGGTGCGCGGCAGCTCGTCGACGAACTGCACGTCGCGCGGCACCTTGTAGCGGGCCAGGCGCTCGCGGACGAAGGCGCGCACGGCGTCCTCGTCGAGGTCGGCGCCCTCCGCGCGCACGACCCAGGCGGCCAGCCGCTGGCCGAACTCGCCGTCGCTCACGCCGAGGACCGCGACGTCGGCGATCTCCGGGTGCCCGTGCAGGACGTCCTCGACCTCCTGCGGGTAGACGTTCTCGCCGCCGCTGACGATCATGTCGTCGGCGCGGCCGTCGATCGACAGGCGGCCCGCGGCGTCGAGGTGGCCGACGTCACCCGTGCTGACCAGGCCGCCGATCCGGTCGTCGCTGCGCCCGTCGCCGTCGCCGCCCGTGTACCCGGTGAAGAGCATGCCGCTGCCGACGAACACCCGCCCGGTCTCGCCGGGTGGCAGCGGGCGGTCGGCGTCGTCGTACACGCGGACGGTCGCACCGAGCACGGGGCGGCCGACGCTCCCAGGGTCCACCCGCAGGTCGGCGGCCGTCGCGAGTGTCGCGATGCCGGTCTCGCTCGAGCCGTAGCCGTTGCACAGCACGTCGCCCCAGGCGTCGAGCGCGCGGCGCGCCAGCGGCGGGTCGAGCGGGGCCGCGCCGCTCAGGACGACCCGCAGGGACGAGCGGTCGTGGCCGCCGGGCGCGTCGAGCAGGCGCTTGAGCATCACCGGGACGACCGCGAGCATCGCGATGCGGTGCCGGGCGATCTGCCGCAGCAGCTCGTCGGCATCGAAGCGCCGGCAGAGCACCAGCGGGCCGCCGAGGACGATCGACAGGATCGCCAGCGCGAACCCGTAGCCGTGGAATAGGGGCACCGCGACGGCGATCGGGTCGCCCGTCCGCAGGCCCAGGCGGTGCAGGACGCTGGCGACGACGCCGAGCATCGCCGGGCCACCGACGCTGCGCCGCGCGCCCTTGGGACGGCCGGTCGTCCCCGAGGTGAGGATGGTCAGCCGGCTGGCGCGCGTCGGGCGGGGCGGGCGCGCCGGCAGCGGCGCGGTCGCGAGCTCCTCGACCGTCGTCATGCTGGTGGCCGGCGCGTCGTGCCAGGCGACGATCGCCGGTGGCGCGTCAGCTCCCGCGAAGCCGAGTGCCGGCAGGAACTCCTCGTCGAGGATGAGGACACCCGGGCGCTCGCGGGACAGGACGTCGGCCAGCTGCGGGCCGGCGAAGTCGGTGTTCAGCAGCAGCAGGTCGGCGCCCAGGCGTCCCGCGGCGGCCGCCGCCTCGACGATGCCCCGGTGGTTGCGGCACAGCACAGCGATGCTGCGGTCCGGGCCGGCGCCGAACTGCGACGCCAGTCCGCACGCGAGCGCCGTCGCGCGGACGTGCAGCTGCGCGAACGTGATGGTCCCCGCGTCGTCGATGATCGCCGGGCGGTCGGGCCAGCGGGCGGCGCTCGCGGCGACCAGGGTCGCGAGGGAGTCGCCGAGGTGACGCCGGGCGTTGATCACCCGCCGGAGGGTGCGGGCAGGCAGCGGCCGGATGATCCCGGCCTGGGACAGGGCGACGGCGGCGCCCGCTCCGATCCGTGCGGCCTCCCTCACGCTTCGCGCTCTCTGCGCGCCGCGCGGGCGCGCTCGTTGCGGACGAACGCGCGGGTCATGACACGCTCGGTCGTGCCCCGCATGAGGCCGCTCGTGATGACGTCGGCCAGACCGACCCAGCTCGGTCCCGCGGTGCGGGGCCGGCGGACGATTGCGTCGCACACCAGGGCCGCCGCGTCCTCGGGGCTCATCCCGGGGATGGTGGCGAAGTTCGGGGCGCTCATCCGCGTGCGCACCAGGCCGAAGTAGATGCTCGTCGAGGCGACGCCGTCGGGGCGCACCTCCTGGGCGACGCACCGCGACCACACGTCGAACGCCGCCTTCGACGCCTGGTAGGCCGACCACCCCGGCGACGGCGGCAGCCCCCGCACGCCGCTCGTCGAGATGTTCACGAGGTGGCCGGCCCGGCGCTCGCGCATCGCGGGCAGGAGCGCGAGGGTCAGCTGCACGGGACCGAGGTAGTTC
>SYBY01000107.1 GCA_005788585.1 Actinomycetota bacterium
ACCCGTGGCGGGAACGGCGGCGGCGAGCATGAGCGTCCCCGCGACGGCGGGGACGCACGCAGTGCACGTCAACCTCATGGAGGCCCTCCTGGCGATGCTGCCTACGGGGTTAGCTGACGGGCTCGCGCGTGATGCCGGCGTGGTCCGCTCCAGCGGATCGCTCGGTCGGCGCTACGGCCGCAGCAGCGGCCGATTCGCCCCGTCCGGCCCGAGGGGATCGGGCCGGCAGTGGGTCCCCCGTTCGCCCGCGGATGACCGCAGGCGACTCGGCAGGTTGTATTGCGTCGTCACCACGCTAGGACCGTTCCCGGCCCCCTCGTGTGGGTGCAGTCACACAGCGACGCCCTGGGAAATCGCTGCATATGCGCGATTTCCCAGACGCAGGACGGCTATGCGGCGACGGGCAGAGCCCCGTCCTCGACGCGGTCGCGGAGCTTCGTCAGGCCGAGGCGGATGCGGCTCTTCGCGGTACCGAGGGGCACGCCCACGTGGGAGGCGACCTCGTCGGCGGTCATCCCGCCCCAGTAGGAGAGGACCAGGGCCTCGCGCTGAGCCAGCGGCAGGTCCTTCAGCGCTTCGCGCACCACGCTGCGTGACGCGTCGCGCTCGACCTCGTCCTCGGGGCGCGCGTCACGGCGCGGCGCGTCGTGCGTGACGACGACCTTCAGGCGATCGGTCGCACGGCCGGCGGCCTGGCCCTCACGCCAGAGATCAAGCGCCCGTGATCGCGCCATCAGCCGCAGGTAGCTGCCGAGCTCTCCACGGCGCTGATCGAACTTCTGCGGGTTGCGCCACACCCGGAGGAACACGTCCTGCGTGACGTCCTGCGCCTGCGCGGCGTTCTGCGAGATCCGGAAGGCGGCGTTGTAGACGCCACGGCGGTGCTGCTCGTACATGGCGGCGAAGGTTGAGGCGTCCGAGAGATCCATGAGGGGAGTCCTTCTTCAGGGTGTGCATCAACCTTACACACTCTGTTGAAGGTTGGCAAGCGGCGTGTGCGACCGACACAATCGGTCGATGGACTCCGGCGACCGCCTCTCGGGCCTCGACACCTCCTTCCTGCGGCTCGAGGACGGCAACGCGCACATGCACGTCGCGTCGCTGACCGTGTTCGACGGCCCAGCGCCGGCGTTCGAGGACCTCTGCGACCACGTCGAGAGTCGGCTCGATCTCGTCCCCCGCTACCGCCAGCGCGTCGCGGAGATCCCCGCGCAGCAGGGGCGGCCGATCTGGGTCGACGACCCCCACTTCAACCTGCGCTACCACCTGCGGCACACCGCCCTGCCGCGTCCGGGCGGCGACGAGGAGCTCCGCCGCCTCGCCGGGCGGGTCTTCGCCCAGCGCCTGGATCGCGATCGCCCGCTGTGGGAGATCTGGATGGTCGAAGGGCTCCGGGACGGACGCTGGGCGATGCTCAGCAAGACCCACCACGCCCTGGTCGACGGCGTCAGCGGCGTCGACATCACGACGATCATGTACGACCTCGACGAGCACCCCGCGCGCCCGCCGGCTCGTAGCGTCGCGCGCTGGGAGCCGCGCCCGCTGCCCACGAAGGCGCAGCTGCTGAGCGGCGCGATCACCGAGCGCCTCGTCCAGCCGCGCGCCGTCGTCGAGGAGCTCGTCGCCCTGTCGCTGGGCCCGCGCCGGGTCGCGGGCAAGGTCCTGCGCCAGGTGCGCGACATGGGCGGGTTCGCGCTCGTCGGGATGCGCCCCGTCCCGCTGACGCCCCTGAACGTCGCGATCGGTCCCCACCGCCGGTACGCGTGGGTCGACGCCGACCTGGCCGAGTTCAAGCAGATCAAGAACCACCTCGGCGGCACCGTCAACGACGTGGTCCTCGCGGCCGTCGCGCTCTCGCTCGGGCGGTTCCTGCGCCGTCGCGGGTTCGACACCGACGGCGTGGTCCTGCGGGCGATGGTCCCGGTCTCGGTGCGCACCGCCGACCAGCGGGGGGCGCTCGGCAACAAGGTCGCCGCGATGTGGGCGCCCCTGCCGGTCGGGATCGAGGACCCGGCGGACCTCTTGCGCGAGGTCCGCGCCGCGATGGGCGACCTCAAGGAGTCCGGCCAGGCCGTGGGCGCCCAGGCGATCACGGAGCTCCTCGGCTTCGCGCCGCCCACGATCCTGTCGCAGGCGATGCGCCTCGCCCCGCACCAGCGCTACTGCAACGTCGTGGTGACGAACGTCCCGGGCCCGCAGTTCCCGCTCTACGTCCTGGGCCGCCGGCTGCGGGCGCTCTACCCTGTCGTGCCCGTGTACGACCGTCTCGCGCTGAACATCGCCGTCCTGTCCTACGACGGCCGCCTCGGGTTCGGGCTGCTGGCCGACTACGACGCGGTCCCGGACCTCGACCTCCTCGCCGCGGACCTCGACCACGCGGTCGGCGCGATGCTTGCGGCTGCGGGTGAGCCTCGACCCGAGCCGCAGCGGCGCTTCGCCCGGGCCGCGGGCCCCGCGTGAGGATCGCGGGAGTCGCCGTCCTCGTCGTCGCTCTCGTCGCGATCGGCGGGTTGGGCCTGACGATCTTCGCCAACGACCGCGACTCCGCGTCGGTGTCGACCGGATCCGGTCCCGGGGAGCCGCGCGACGACGCCGTCGACGCGCTCGGTGACGCCGCGGACGTCGGCGTCCCCGGCAACGTGGTCCTCCTCCACGCCAGCGACGCGGACGGGCCGGCGCTGCAGGCCCTCGCCGAGGAGATCGCCGGCCCCGCCTCACCCGAGCTGGAGCAGGCGGGGCAGGCCGTCCTCGTCCGCGCAGCACCCGAGGCCGGTGGCATCGTCGCGCTGAGCGACACCCGCGTGCTGCGTGTCTCCACGGCCGACGACCCGCAGCTGCGGGCGTTCGTCGAAGGCCTGCTCGGCACCTCCGGTCAGGACTGATCGCCGCGCCTGCAGCGCGGCTCGCACCCGGCTGGTCGTCCACGTCGTACGCTCCCTGGCCCATGGCGGCCACCTTGCGGATCGCGCTTGCGCAGCTCAATCCGGTTGTCGGCGACATCGCCGGCAACGAGACGATGGTGCTCGACGCCCTCGACCGCGCCCGCGCCGAGGGCGCGCAGCTCGTCGTGTTCCCCGAGCTGGTTCTCAGCGGCTACCCGCCCGAGGACCTGCTGCTGCGCGAGCACGTCCTGCGCGACTGCCGCGCCGCCCTGGATCGGATCGCCGCCAGGGCCGAGGGGATCGTCGCCGTCATCGGGTTCCCCGAGCGTGCCGAGGACGTCTTCAACGCCGCCGCGGTGTGCGCGGACGGCGAGGTGCGCGGCATCTACCGCAAGCAGCACCTGCCGAACTACGGGGTGTTCGACGAGCTGCGCTACTTCCAGGCCGGCGACACGCCCGCGGTCATGGAGGTCGACGGCGTGATGGTCGGCGTGACGATCTGCGAGGACATCTGGCAGCCAGGCGCGCCGCTGACGACCGAGGCCCTCGCCGGGGCACCCGTCATCGTCAATCTCAGCGCGTCGCCGTACCACGCGGGCAAGGGCGCCCAGCGCGAGCGGATGATCGCGCAGCGCGCCCGGGACAGCCTCGCCGCCGTGGCGTTCTGCGCGCAGGTCGGCGGCCAGGACGAGCTCGTGTTCGACGGGCACTCGTTCGTCGTCGATCACGAGGGACGCACGGTCCTGCGGGCCCCGCAGTTCACCGACGGACTGCACGTGGTGACCGTCGATGTCGAAGCCGCGCGGGCCGCGCGTCTGCGCGACACCCGCCCGCGGCAGGCGGCACGCTCGGCCCGCGCCGACGTCGCGCACCTCGGGAGCTTCACGACCCAGGGCGACACCGCCACCCCGGCGACTCCGGGCCCGCTGCCCGAGCCCCTCGGCGCCGATGCCGAGGTCTACGAGGCGCTCGTGCTCGGCACGCGCGACTACGTCGACAAGAACGGCTTCCGGCGCATCGTCATCGGGCTGTCAGGCGGGATCGACTCCACGCTGGTCGCGCTCGTCGCCGTCGACGCGCTCGGCGCCGACCGCGTCACCTGCGTGACGATGCCGTCGCCGTACTCCTCCAGCGGCACGCGCGGGGATGCGCACGTCCTCGCCGAGCAGCTGGGTGTCGAGCTGCTCGAGCTGCCCATCGAGTCCGTCATGCGCGCGTACGACGAGGTGCTCGC
>SYBY01000108.1 GCA_005788585.1 Actinomycetota bacterium
GTGCCGCACGGCGCTGTGCCGCGTACTGCCGCGCGAAGCCGAGCACGAACAGCGGGTTGTAGCGCGCGTAGCGCTTCCACAGCCGCCGCGGCTCCTGCGCGAGCCGGAACGCCCATTCCAGGCCGAAGCGCTGCAGCAGCGGCGGGGCCTGCGGGACGAGCCCGGCGTGGAAGTCGAACGCGGCGCCGACGCCGACGAGGACGGGCGCCTGGAGGCGGTCACGCATCGCGTACATCCACTTCTCCTGCTTGGGCACGCCGATGCCGACCCAGACGACGTCGGCTCCGGAGCCGTCGATCATGTCGACGACCTGCTGCTCCTCCTCGGCGGAGAGATCACGGAACGGCGGGGAGTACCCGCCGACGATCCGCAGGCCCGGGTACTGGCGGCGCAGGTTCAGCGTCAGCTGCACCAGGGCGCCTTCGTTGCGCCCGCCGTAGAGGAAGATCCGCTGTCCGGTGCGCGCCGCGCGCTCGCAGGCCTTCGCCATGAGCGTCGGGCCGTACACGCGGTCGTCGAGCTTGTGGCCCAGCGCATTGAGCGCCCACACGATCGGTTGCCCGTCGGGCACGGTCATCGAGGAGGCGAGGACGGCGCGCTCCAGGCCGGGGTCCTCGCCGAACGCCATGATCGTGTGGACCGCCGCGACGCAGACGTAGCCGTGCGCCTGGGCGGCGACCATGCCGTCGATCCAGTCCAGCGTCCGCTCGTAGTCCGTGAGCGCGACCGGAACCCCGAGGATCTCCGCCTTGGCGGGCAGCGCTGGAGCCGCCGGCAGCGACGCGGGCGCTACGGGCGAGGTCGCCGCGGTGCTGGCAGTGGGGGGATCGGTGGCCATTGCTGATACCAACGCCGCAGCCGGCTGTTGGTTTCGTTTCTTCCATAGGCTGCCGGTCGTGGCGCGAGCGCTCATCACCGGCATCGGCGGACAGGACGGTTCCTACCTCGCCGAGTTGCTGGTCGCTAAACAGTACGAGGTCGTGGGGCTGGTACGCCGGGACCCGGACGAGGACATCCCCACTTTGCGGGAGGTGGCCAACCGGGTCGAGCTCGTCCGCGGCGACCTCCTGGACCCGGCGTCGCTGCGCCGCGCGATCGCCGACGTGCGGCCCGACGAGCTCTACCACCTCGCCGCGCCGACGTTCGTCCCGGCCTCCTGGGAGGACCCGACCTCGACGATGGCGGCCATCGCCGGCGCGACCTCCACGCTGCTCGCCGCGGTGCTCGAGATCGACCGGTCGATCAAGGTCCACGTCGCGACGTCCAGTGAGATCTTCGGCGACGCGGGCGAGTCGCCCCAGAACGAGGACTCGCCGTGCCGGCCGCGCGCGCCGTACGGCGTGGCGAAGCTCGCCGCCCACGGGATGGTCCGCGTCATGCGCGCCCATCACGGCCTGTTCGCGAACTCGGGCATCACGTTCAATCACGAGTCGCCGCGCCGGCCCGACCACTTCCTGCCGCGCAAGGTCACGCGCGGCGCCGCGGCGATCAAGCTCGGCCAGGCCGACACGCTCGAGCTGGGCTCGATGGACGCGGTGCGCGACTGGTGCCACGCCCGCGACGTCGTGCGCGGCGCGTGGATGGCGCTTCAACACGACGAGCCCGGGGACTACGTGTTCGCGTCGGGCGTCGGCCGGACGGTCGAGGATCTCGTCACGGCCGCGTTCGCCGTCGTGGATCTCGACTGGCGCGACCATGTGACCGTGAACCCGGCGTTCGTGCGGGCTCCGGAGGCCACCGCGCCGGTAGGCGACCCAAGCCGAGCGCGTGAGGTGCTCGGGTGGGAGCTGGAGACGAGCTTCGAGGAGACGATCGCCGAGATGGTCGCCGCCGACCTCGAGGAGCTCGGCGGACCGTCGCTCTAGCGTTCGCGGCGCAGGACGTAGAGGTCCTGGTTGCCCTCGACCGCGCCGGGCCGGTAGAGCGCGACCGACCAGTCCGGCGTCACTCTGGTCTGGAGCCACTCGGGGGTCATGAATGCCATGCCCCAGCCGGTGGACTTGACGCCCCAGTCGCCTTCGTCCTCGGGGAAGACGTCGAAGTACAGGAAGCCGTCGCGGTAGAGGGCCTCGAAGATCGCGCGCTGGTTGGCCTCGCCGTCGCGGCGGGCGTAGTAGGCGACCGAATGGGTGCCGTGGGTCGTGATGATCAGGTGCCCGCCAGGCCGGATCACGCGGCGCATCTCCTCGAGCCAGCGCAGTGCAGGGCCCTCGTCGAAGTGCGACCAGATCGAGATTGCGTAGGCGCCGGTCAGCTCACCGTCGGCCAGCTCGGGGAGCGGCGGCTCGAGCGGGCTGGCGAAGAACTCGATGCCGGGCAGGTGCTCGTCGGCCCAGGCGACGGCGTCCGCGTTGGGGTCGCAGCCCAGCCAGCGGGCCTCGGGCAGTGCGGCGGCCAGCACGCGGACGACACGGCCGGACGAGCACCCGAAGTCGAGGATCGCGTCGCCGGGGCCGGGGGCGGCGCCGACGTCGGTGAGCGCGGTGTGCAGCTGCTCGGCCTGGAGGAGCCCGCCGCCGGCGGCCAGCGGGCCGCTCGCCATGTGGTGGATGTGCTCGGGTGGCTGGGCGTTGCTCAGGCCGACACGCTCCTCGACGCCCGGGAGCTCGAACCACAGCGCGAACTGGATCGCGTGCGCGCGGCGGCTCTGCTCGTCGGCGTCGGTCCACAGCTCGGGCGGATGGCCCTGCATGACCTCGTCGAGCCGCCGCAGATCCTCGTCGGTCAGGCGGTCCACGAAGGTGCTGATGACCGGACCGGGCAGCGCACCGACCGGGGCGACGGAACGCTCGGTGAGGTCGAACGGATACGGCGGAGGGCCGGGCGGGACGGGCTCAGGCGCGATGCGGTGCACCGCGCGGGCGACGGTGCGTCCGCGCGGGCGCCTCCACAGGCTCTCCAGCATCCGGTCCCTCTACTGCGAGAGCAGCTTGAGGTCCGCGTCGACCATGAGGCGGATGAGCTCCTCGAAGGTCGTCTTCGGCTTCCATCCGAGGTCGCGTTCGGCCTTGTCGTAGCTGCCGATCAGCAGGTCGACCTCGGCGGGGCGCACGAACGCGGGGTCGATGACGACGTACGGCTCGTAGTCGCCCAGGCCGGCCTGGTCGAAGGCGATCTTCACGCACTCCTCGACCGTGTTGGTCTGGTTCGTCGCGATGACGTAGTCCTCGGCCTTGTCCTGCGGGAGCATCAGCCACATCGCCTCGACGTAGTCCTTGGCGTCGCCCCCGTCGCGCTTGGCGTCGAGGTTGCCCAGGCGCAGCTCCTTCTGCAGGCCGAGCTTGATCGCCGCGGCGTGCCACGTGATTTTGCGGGTGACGAACTCCAGTCCGCGGCGCGGCGACTCGTGGTTGAAGAGGATGCCGCTGGTGGCGTGCAGGTCGTAGGACTCGCGGTAGTTGACCGTGATGAAGTGCCCGTAGGCCTTCGCCACGCCGTAGGGCGAGCGCGGGTAGAACGGCGTGTCCTCGGTCTGCGGGACCTCGAGCACCTTGCCGAACATCTCGCTCGACGAGGCCTGGTAGAAGCGCGCCTCGGGGCACACCTCGCGCATCGCCTCCAGCACGCGGGTGACGCCGACGCCGGTGAACTCCGCGGTCAGGGTCGGCTGGACCCAGGACGTGGCGACGAAGCTCATCGCGGCGAGGTTGTAGATCTCGTCGGGCTTGGCAGCGCGCAGGGTGTCGACCAGCGAGCGCTGATCGAGCAGATCGCCCTGGTGCAGCGTGATCTTGTCGCGCAGATGTTCGATGCGATCGAACTTCTCCGTCGAGGCGCGGCGCACCATTCCGTGCACCTCGTAGCCCTGCTCGAGGAGCAGTTCAGCCAGGTAGGAACCGTCCTGGCCGGTGATTCCGGTGATGAGTGCGGTCTTGGCCATATCGCGGGGAAACTAGTGGCTGGCGCGCGAACGTGTCGTCTGGAGGGCGACCACGTAGGGTGGCGCGGATGAACACGCGGCGAGCGGTGAAGCAGGGTCTGCGGCGCGTCGGCCTCGACGACGCGGTGCGCAAAGCCGAGGAGAACTGGCCTTCCAAGCAGCTGCGGCGGGAGAAGCGCGACAACCGCCACGCGGCCGCGATGCTCGCCGCGCTCGTGGGCCCGGACGACCACTGCGTCGATGTCGGTGCGCACAAAGGCGACGTGCTGCGGCAGTTCGTCCGGCTCGCGCCGAACGGGCGCCACGTGGCGTTCGAGCCGGTTCCGTCGCTGTTCGAGGGCCTCGAGGCGGAGTTCGCCTCCGCGCCGGTCGAGCTGCACCGCGTCGCGCTGTCCGACGCCGACGGCGAAGCGGAGTTCACGTTCTACCCCGAGCACCCCGGCCTGAGCGGACTCGGGGAGGCCGCGGTCCCGGCCGACGCGCCGCGCGAGCGCTTCACCGTCCCGATCCGCCGGCTCGACGATGTCCTCGCCGACCACCCCGCGCCGTCGCTCATCAAGATCGACGTCGAGGGCGCCGAACTCGGTCTGCTGCGCGGCGCCGAGCAGACGCTGGCGCGGGCGAAGCCGGCGATCCTGATCGAGCACGGGGTGCACGCGGCCCGCGCGTTCGGCGCCACGTCGGAGGACATCTTCGACGCGCTCACCGCGCCCGGGCTGCGCGTGTTCGACATGGACGGTGACGGCCCGTACGAGCGCGCGCGGTTCGCCCACGCGGTCGCCGCGGGCGAACGCTGGAACTGGCTCGTCCGCTGAGCTGAGCCCGGGTCGCGGCGGCCATGGCCCACGAGGAACCAGACGCCACGCTCGCGGCCATCGAGTCGCGGGAGGCCGGCGGCCGGATCATCCGCGGCGGCCTGACGCGCGTCGGTGGCTACGTGCTCGGCACCGGCCTGACGGCGATCGCCTTCGCGCTGCTGCTCCGGCACCTCGGGGTCGCCGACTTCGGCCGCTTCTCGACGGTCATCGCGGTGGTGACGATCGCGGCCGGTATCGCCGAGGGCGGGCTGCAGGCGGTCGGCCAGCGGCTCTACGTGCAGGCCGATCCGGCTGCGCGCCGGCAGGTGCTCGGCGACGTGCTCGGTCTGCGGTTCGTCCTGATCCCGGTCGTCGTGGGTGGCGCGGCGGGCTTCTCGCTGCTGGCCGGCTACGACGAGACGATGGTCGTCGGCGCGGTGGTCGCCGGGATCGGCGCGGTGCTGACGCTGGTCGCGGTGACGCTGACAATCCCGCTCTCGGTCGAGCTGCGCAACGGCGCGGTGACCGCGGTGGAGGTCGCGCGGCAGCTGACGATCTGCGTGGCGATCGCGGTCCTGGTGATCGCGGGCGCGTCGCTCGGCGCGTTCTTCGACGGGTACCTGGTGGCGGGCGCGGTGATGATCCCGGTGGCGATGGGCTTCGCCGGCCGCGCGCGGATGGCATGGCCGCGGTTCGACCCGGCGGCGTTCCGGCGGCTCGTGCGCGAGACCGGGCCGCTGGCGATCGCGATCGTCATCAACACGCTGTATCTGAAGCTGCTGATCATCCTCGCGTCGCTGCTGACCGACGAGACCGAGGTGGGCCTGTTCGCGACCGCATCGCGCATCACCGAGGTGCTCATCGCGGTCCCGATGTTCGTGGCGGGCACGGCGCTGCCGCTGATGACCCACGCGGCCGCGAACGACGAGTCGCGGCTGGCCTACGCGGTGCAGCGGATCGCGACCTCGCTGCTGCTGCTGGCCGGCGCGACCACGCTCCTGCTGGTGCTGGCGGCCGAGCCGATCATCGACGTGTTCGCCGGGCCGGGCTACGAGGACGCGGTGGGCGTGCTGCAACTCCAGGCGTTCGTGCTGCTCGGGGCGTTCCTCACGCAGACGTGGATCTACGCGATCGTCGCGGTGCAGGCCGAGCGTTCGCTGATCTGGGTCAACGTCGTCGGGCTGGTCGCCGTGCTGGGCCTCGGGCTGCTGCTGATCCCGTCGGATGGGGCGATCGGGGCGTCGATCGCGGCGGTCGCAGGCGAGGTCGTCCTGGCGACGGCGGGGCTCGCCGCGCTGCTGCGCGCCCGCGCCGGTGTGGGGCCGGCGCTGTGGCCGATGGCGCGCTGCGTGGTCCCGCTCGCGGCAGGGCTGCTGGCGCTGGCGCTGCCGGTCGCGCCGGTGGTCCAGACGGCCGCCGGGCTCGTGGTGTTCGCGGGGGTCGCGGTGGCGCTCGGGGCGGTCCCGGCGGAGGTGGGGCGTGCGGTGCTGCGGCGCTCGTGACGCCTAGTATCGGCGGCATGTCCGTCGCCGCGAACCCCAACGACGAGCGCTACTACACCAACGCCCGCCCCGACGTGATCGCGCTGCTGCCGACCCCGGTCGGCCGGGTGCTCGACGTCGGCTGCGGCGAGGGTGGGA
>SYBY01000109.1 GCA_005788585.1 Actinomycetota bacterium
GGTGACCTTCTTGGACGCGTCGATGAAGTCGCTGTTGTCCTCGCCGCCGCAAGCGGTGATGGCCAGCGCCGCAGCGGCAAGGGCCACCCCGGTCAGCCGGCGGGCCTGATGTACGCGCATGTCGTCCCTTCTGCCCGTACCTGGCGGCCGGGCGCTGTGATCAGCGAAGCGCGCGCACTCTACGCCGCGCAGGGGATCGAACGCGACAGGCTCAGAGCCCGAGCTTCTCGCGGACGATCCTCGTGACGTCGCCGCCGTCCGCACGGCCCTTCGTCTCGCGCATGACGTGACCGATGATCGGCCCGATCGCCTTCATGTTGCCGCCGCGGATCTTCTCCGCCGCGTCGGCGTTGGCGGCCAGCGCGGCCTCGACGATGCCGTCGAGCTCGCTGTCGTCACCGAGCGCGCCGAGGCCCTCGGCCTCGATGATCTGCGCGGGCTCGCCGCCGTCGGCGACGAGCTTGTCGAGCACGATCTTCGCGTTGTTCGGCGTGACCGCCTTGGTCTCGACCAGGCCGGCCAGCGCCGCCACCGCTCCCGGGCTCGCCTTCGACTCCGCGGGGTCCGCGTCGCCGAGGCGCGCGACCAGCTCGTTGGAGACCCAGTTCGCGACGGCCTGCGGCGACCCGATGTCCCCGTCCGCGTCGAGCGCCGTCTCGAAGTAATCGCCCAGCTCCGCGCGCCACGCCAGCTGGCGGGCGGTGTCGGTCTGCAGCCCGAGGGCCTCGAAGCGCTCCTGGCGCGCGGCGGGCAGCTCGGGGAGTGCCGCGCGCGCGGTGTCGAGCATGTCCGTGGTGATCGTCACCGGCACCAGATCCGGCTCGGGGAAGTAGCGGGAGTCGTGCGCCTCCTCCTTCGAGCGCAGCGACGTGATCGCCTCGGTCCGCGGGTCGAAGTGCAGCGTCTCCTGCACCACCTGCTCGCCGTTGCGCAGGAGCTCCTCCTGCCGCGCGACCTCGGCGCGGATGCCGCGCTCGATGAACCGGAACGAGTTCATGTTCTTCAGCTCGGTCTTGGTGCCGAGCTCGGTCTCGCCCTTCGGCCGGATCGAGATGTTCGCGTCGCACCGCAGCGAGCCCTCGTCCATGTTCACGTCGCTGACCCCGAGCTGGCGCAGCGTGGTGCGCAGCAGTGTCAGCCACTCGCGCGCGTGCTCGGCCGACGTGACATCCGGCTCGGTGACGATCTCCGCCAGCGGCGTGCCGCCGCGGTTGAAGTCGACGACGGACGCGTCGGACGCATGGATCCGCCCGGATGCCCCGACGTGCACGAGCTTCGCGGCGTCCTCCTCGAGGTGCACGCGGTGGATGCGCACGTCGCCCAGCCGGCCCGGCCCGCAGAGCGGTTCGTCGTACTGGCTGATCTGGTAGCCCTTGGGCAGGTCGGGATAGAAGTAGTTCTTGCGGTGGAAGATCGACCGCGGCGCGAGCTCGCACTCCAGCGCCATCCCGATGAGCAGGCCGTAGTGGATGGCCCGCGCGTTGGGCAGCGGCAGCGCCCCGGGCAGGCCGAGGCAGCGCGGGCACGTGTGCACGTTGGGCGGGTCGCCGAAGCTCAGCTCGCAGCCGCAGAACATCTTGGTCTTCGTCTTCAGCTGGACGTGGATCTCCAGCCCGATGACGGGCTCGTACTCGACGGGGCTCATGCCGCGACCTCACGCTCGTCAAGGCGGGTGAACCCGAGCGCGCCCTCAAGCGCGTGCGCCGCGTCGAGCAGGCGGTTCTCGCCGAACGCAGGCGCTGCGAGCTGGAGTCCCGTCGGCAGCCCGTCCGACAGGCCGTTCGGGATGCTGATCGCCGGGATGCCGGCGAGCGACATCGGGACGGTGCAGAAGTCGTTGAGGTACATGCTCAGCGGGTCGTCGGTCTTGGCGCCGAGCTCGAAGGCGACGTTCGGGCTCGTCGGGGTCACGATGAAGTCGAAGCGCTCGAACGCGGACGTGAAGTCCTCGGCGATCTTCGTCCGCACGCGCTGGGCCTTGCCGTAGTAGGCGTCGTAGTAGCCCGACGACAGCGCGTAGGTCCCGAGCATGATGCGGCGCTTGACCTCGGGCCCGAACCCGTCGTGGCGGGTGCGCGTGTACATGTCCATGAGCGTGTCGGCCTCGACGCGCTGCCCGTAGCGCACGCCGTCGACCCGCGCGAGGTTCGACGAGCACTCCGCCGGGGCGAGGATGTAGTACGCGCTCAGCGCGTGCGGTGCGTGCGGCAGCCGGCAGGGCTCGACCGTCGCGCCGAGCTCCTCGGCGAGCTTCAGGGACTGCTCGAACGCCTCGCGCACGCCGGGATCGATCCCGTCGCCCGACAGCTCCTCCGGCACGCCGAGGCGGATGCCGTCCAGCCGCTCGGCGGTCGGCAGGACGATGTCCTCGCGCAGCCCGACGCTCGTCATGTCGCGGGTGTCCGCGCCCTGGAGGTGGCGCAGCATGAGCGCGCTGTCGGCGACGGTGCGCGTGAGCGGGCCGGCCTGGTCCAGCGACGACGCGAAGGCGATCATGCCGTAGCGGCTGATCGCCCCGTATGTCGGTTTCAGGCCGACGATGCCGCAGAGCGCGGCGGGCTGGCGGATGGACCCGCCGGTGTCCGTGCCCAGCGCCCACGGCGCGCTGCCGCCGGCGACCGCCGCGGCGCTGCCGCCCGAGGAACCGCCGGGGACGCGCGTGCGGTCCCACGGGTTGAGGACCGGCCCGTAGCCCGAGTTCTCGGTCGACGAGCCCATGGCGAACTCGTCCTGGTTGGTCTTGCCCAGCACGGGTGCACCGGCGTCGAGCAGGTGCTGCACGGACGTCGCGGTATACGGCGGGCGGTACCCCTCGAGGATGCGCGAGCCGGCCTGGCTCGGGATGCCCTCGGTGCAGAAGAGGTCCTTCACGGCGATCGGCACCCCGGCGAGCGGCGCGTCGCCCGCCGGAGCGCCCGCGGGTGCGCCGTCGGCGACCCACGTGTAGGCGTTCAGCTCGTCGGCGGCCGCGCGCTCGCGGTACGCGTCGAACAGCTCGGCGGCGGAGAGCTCGCCCGCGCGGACAGCCTCCGCGGCCTGCACCGCGGTCAGGTCGGTGGGCGCGCTCATCCGGCTTGCGGGCTCGGGACGAGGAAGCCGTCGTCGGCAACGGCCGGAGCGGGGGCGAGCGCGACGTCACGCGGCAGGGACGCCTCGGGCTCGTCGGGGCGCAGCGCGTTCTCGACGGTCACGACGTGCGAGGTCGGTGCGACGCCGTCGAGGTCGAGCTCGGCGATCTTGTCGATGTGCCCGAGCACCTTCGACAGCTCGCCGGTCATGTGCTCGACCTCGTCCTCGGTCAGCTCCAGGCGCGCGAGGCGCGCGACGTGGAGCACCTGCTCACGATCGATCAACGTCCATCTCCATCGGTCAGCGGTACGGGGCGGTCGACGCCCGGAAGGCTCAGCACGCGGTCGGTCTGCTCGCGCGAGAAGCGGCTGCTCGTGCGCTCGTCGCCGATCGAGATCCACGCGCCCACGAACATCATCAGCGTGAACACGAACCCGAGGTAGGCGCCGGGCAGCAGGTCGACGCTCGTGTCGTCGGCGCCCACGCCCAGTCCGGGCTGGAAGATCAGCCGCAGCGACACGCAGATCAGCGCGATGAACGTCGCGACGACCGCGACCGTCTGGATCCCGACGGGCGTGACGGGTGCGCGCTCGAAGACCGTCGCCGCGGCGAGCGCCAGGCACGACAGCGCGGCGAAGATCAGCAGCGCGTCGGCGAACCACCCCAGCGAGGCGTAGCCGGTGCTGCTGGCGCCGACGACCGCCACGCGGCTGCGCAGCTCGAACCAGTCGGCGCCGAGCACGACGAGCAGGCCGATGGCGGCCACCACGGCGAGGATCTCCCCCAGGCGCAGGCGAGCAAGGCTCATGACGGCAACGTATCGCGTCGCTGCATACGAGCGGCCTGCAGCGTGTTGCGCAACAGCAACGCGATCGTCATGGGGCCCACACCGCCGGGAACCGGGGTGATCGCCGAAGCGACGTCCAGCGCCGCATCGAAGTCCACGTCTCCCGTCAGCCCGCTCTCCAGCCGGTTCATGCCGACGTCGATGACGACGGCGCCCGGCTTGATCCAGTCGCCCTTGACGAGATGCGGCACACCGACCGCCGCGATGAGCACGTCGGCGCGCCGGCAGACCTCGCCGAGATCACGCGTGCGGGAGTGGCAGATCGTCACCGTCGCGTTGGCCGCGAGCAACAGCTGCGCCATCGGCTTGCCGAAGAGGTTCGAGCGGCCCACCACGACGCATTCGGCGCCCTGCAGGTCGACACCCTGCTCCTCGAGCAGCACCATGACCCCCGCCGGCGTGCAGGACCGCAGCCCCTCCATGCCGAGCGCGAGCCGGCCTGCGCTGGCGATCGTCAGCCCGTCGACGTCCTTGCTCGCGTCGATGCGGTTCGTCAGCTCGACGCCGTCGAGATGGTCGGGCACCGGCAGCTGGCAGAGGATGCCGCTGACCGCGGGGTCGGCGTTCAGCTCGTCGATGAGCGCGAGGATCTCCTCACGCGGCGCGTCGCCGGCCGGCCGGTGGTCGAAGCCGCGGATGCCGACCTCGGCGCACGCCTTCTGCTTGCCGCCGACGTACACCGCGCTGGCGGGGTCGTCGCCGATGAGGATCGTGGCGAGCCCCGGCGGGGTGCCGGTCTCGGCGGTGAAGTCGGCAACCTCGCCGGCCAGCGCAGCGCGCAGGCGGGCGGCCGAGGCCTTGCCGTCGATGATGGTGGCGCTCATACCTTGGTGATCGGGGCGTACTCGGCCATCAGCTTGCGCTCGGTCCCGTCCCCGGCGAAGCGTACGACGACGATCCCGCCCGCCTCGACGCCGGTGACGACGCCGGCGCCGAACGCCGCGTGCTGCACGTCGTCACCCATGCGGAAGTCACTGACCGGCGCCTCGCGCCGGGCGCCGCGGGTGACGCCTCCGCCCGGGGTGGGCGCGCCCCACCGCGTGTCGTTGCGCGCGCCCGACCGCGACGGCCCGGGCTTGAACACCGGCTCGTCCTCGCGGTCGGTCAGCTCCATGGGGATCTCGTCGAGGAAGCGCGAGCGCAGGCCGTACTGCGGGTTGCCGAACACCGAGCGCCGGCGCGCGTAGGTGATGTAGAGGTCGCGCATGGCGCGCGTGATGCCGACGTACATGAGCCGGCGCTCCTCCTCCAGGCCGCCCTCGTCCAGCGCGCGGGCGTGCGGGAAGACGCCCTCCTCGCAGCCGATGAGGAAGACGATCGGGTACTCCAGCCCCTTCGCGTTGTGCAGCGTCATCAGCGTGACGAGGCCCTCGTCGTCGACGCGACCGTCGGCGTCGGCCACCAGTGCGACCTGCTGGAGGAACGTCTCCAGCGCGGTGTCGGCGGCGTCCTCCGGAAGCTCGGCCGCGTCGAACTCGCGCGCGACCTCCACCAGCTCCTGGAGGTTCTCCATCCGCCCCTGCGCCTCGATCGTGCGCTCGGCCTCCAGCGCGTCGAGGTAGCCGGTCTCGTGCAGGATGGCCTCGAGCAGATCGCCCACCGGGACCTGCTCCTGCGCGCGGGCGCGCAGCCCCGCCATGGTGTCCATGAAGCGGTCCAGCGCGCGGATCGCGGCGGTGCCCAGCCCCGGCACCATGCTCGGCTCGGCCGCCGCGTCCCACACGGGGATGTCCATCGTCGCGGCGTGGCTGAGCACCCGCGAGAGCGAGGTCTGCCCGATGCCGCGCTTCGGCGAGTTGGCGATCCGCGTGAAGCTCGCGCTGTCGCGCTCGTTGGCGAGCACCTGCAGGTACGACAGTGCGTCCTTGATCTCCGCGCGCTCGTAGAACTTCGTGCCGCCGATGACCTGGTAGCCGATCTCACGGCGCACGAGCGTGTCCTCGAGGACGCGCGACTGCGCGTTGGTCCGGTAGAAGCACGCGATCTCCGCCCGTGACACGCCCTCGTCGACGAGCCGTTCGATCTCCCCCACGACGAACCGCGCCTCGGCGTGCTCGTCCTCGAGCTCGCGGATCTTCACCGAGTCGCCCTCGCCGAGGTCGGTCCAGAGCGTCTTGCCCTTGCGCCCGCGGTTGTGGGAGATCACGGCGTTGGCGGCGGACAGGATGGTCTGCGTGGAGCGGTAGTTCTGCTCGAGGCGCACGACCGTCGCGTCGGGGTAGTCGTCCTCGAAGTCGAGGATGTTCGAGATGTCGGCGCTGCGGAAGCTGTAGATCGACTGGTCGTCGTCGCCGACCACCGCGAGGTTGCGCTCCTCGCCGGTCAGCAGCTGCAGCAGGCGGTACTGGGCGTGGGTGGTGTCCTGGGACTCGTCGACCAGGATGTGCCGGAACGCGCCCTGGTACCGGTCGCGGACCTCCTGGAAGAGCTCGAGCAGGTTGACGGTGCGGAACAGCAGGTCGTCGAAGTCCATCGCGTTGGCGCGGTGCAGCTCGCGCTCGTAGAGCTCGTACGCGTCGGCGACCGTCTGCTCGAAGAACGAGCCGACGAGCTGGCGGTAGCCCTCGGCGTCGCGCAGCTGGTTCTTCGCTGCGCTGATCTGGTTCTGAACCGCGCCCGGCGTGAAGCGCTTGGTATCGACCCCGAGTTCGTCGAGGCAGCGCTTGACCATGCGCCGCGAATCGGCCTGGTCGTAGATCGTGAACCCGCGCGTGTAGCCCAGGCGCGGGCCGTCGGCGCGCAGCATCCGGGCGCAGGCCGAGTGGAAGGTCATGACCCACATGGCGCGGGCGCGCCCGCCCACGAGCAGCTCGACGCGCTCGCGCATCTCCTGCGCGGCCTTGTTCGTGAACGTGATGGCGAGGATCTCGCCGTGCCGCGCCACGCCCGTGTGCATGAGCCACGCGATGCGGTGGGTGAGCACGCGGGTCTTGCCCGAACCCGCGCCGGCGAGGATGAGCAGCGGCCCACCTGGGTGCGTCACGGCTGCCTGCTGCTCGGGGTTCAGGCCCTCCAGCAGCTGCTGCACGCGCGGGTCTGTGGCCATCTCCTTCACCCGACCAGCATAGGTGCGCGAGCGGCGGCGGCGAGGCTTGCGAAGATGCCCGCGTGCGACTCACCGACGAGGTCCGGGCCACCGCTGCGCAGATCGCGGCCACGGCGCAGTTCGTCCGCATCGACGAGGACGCGCTGGCGGCCTACGGCGACCGTCTCGGCACCCCGCCTGAGGACCCGCCGGGCCTCGATCCGGTGGCCCACCATCTCGACGACGAGCCCGAACAGGTCGCCACCTTCCTGCTGACCCTCGACACGATCAACTTCGGCTCGGGATGGTGGCCGACCATCCGCAAGCGGCCGGGGATGTCCGGGTACTTCACGATGGCGACCGCGCTGGCCGACCACGCGCGCGCCGAGGGGGTCTGGACCGCGGCGGACCTGCGCGCCATGCACGCCGACCGGCTCGCCGGCGTCCTCGGCCAACCGCGCGACCACGAGCTCATGGCGCTGTACGCGCAGGCGCTGCGCGGCCTCGGCGACTGGCTGGGCCCGCGGCGCACGCTCGACGTCGTCGTCGCGGCCGGCGGCTCGGCCGAGCGCTTCGCCGAGAGCCTCGCCCGCGGGATGGCGATGTACGCCGACCGCGGGTTCTACAAGCGCGCCCAGATCGCGGCGAGTGACCTGGCGCTCGCGGGCGTCGCGACGTTCGGCGACCTCGACCGCCTGACGATCTTCGCGGACAACCTGGTCCCCCACGTGCTGCGCTGCGACGGCGTGCTGGTCTACGACGAGCGGCTGGCCGCGCACATCGACGCCGAGCGCCCGCTGCGCTTCGGCGGCCCACAGGAGCGAGAGATCCGCGGGTGCGCCGTCCACGCCGCCGAGCAGCTCGCCGCCCGCCTGGACGTCACCGCCAACGAGCTCGACCACTGGCTCTGGAACCGCGGACAGGCGCCGGACTACAAGGGCCGCCCGCGGCATCGCTGCCGCTGCGTCTTCTACTGAGCGAGGTCAGCCGCGGCGCATCGACAGCCTGCGCACCGAATCGCGCTCGCGTCCCGCGCCGTCGAGGTGCGCGCGGACCCACGTCACGACCCGACCCCGACGAAGCAGGGTGGTCCCCCGTACGCGCAGCTTGACCGTGATGGTCTTCGACGACGCGCCCTTGATCGAGAACCGCGCCGTTCCGTACCGGGCGATGCCGCCCGCGGGCCGCTTGTGATGCAGCCGCAGCGTCCCCATGCAGCGAGCACGTGACCGGCACTGCACGCGCACCGCCACGCGGCCGCTGCGGGCGCGCAGGCTCGTCGAGATGACCTTCACCCGAGCCGCGCCGAGCGTTCCCCGGGTCTGGGCGACCGTCGTGCCGGCAACGGTCAGCGCCGCGCCGGGCGTGGGCGCGCTCGCGGTGCCGGTCGCCGGTCCGGTGGGATCGCCCGGGCCGGCACAGGCGATGCGCGGGTTGATCTCCTGCGTCGCCCCGCCCAGGAACAGGTAGCGGCCGGCTGCCACCCAGGCGCCGGACTCGCAGCTGCCGGTGGTGAAGAGGCCGGGGACGGTGGTGAAGGTGAACGACGTCAGGGCCAGCGTCCCGAAACCCGACCCCGTGGCCGGCCCGATCTGGAAGACCGGCCCGAAGTCGGGGTCGCTGAGCAGCACCGTCGAGGGGACGACGACGCCGCGCTGCAGCGGGCTCAGCGCCTTCATGTGGAACAGCACCTGGTCCGCGCCCGCGTAGTACATGCGCACCGGGTCGACGACGGCCGTGCCGGTGACGTTGCCGTTCTTGAACTCGACGGTCGCCTTGCCGGTCCCCAGCAGCGACGACGCCGCGCAGCGCGGCTCGAAGCCCTGGAGGTCGGCGGCGCGGCACACGGTGGCGATCTTGTCCCCGCGGTACTCGAAGTCCTTGGGCATCGCGACGGTCAGGATCTGCAGTGCCGGCTGCGGGTTGCCGCTGACCGTGCTCTGGAGACTGACCGTGGCCCCCGTGCCGGGCGAAGCCGGATCGACCGTCATCGCCAGCGACGTGGTGGCCGCAGACGCCGGCGCGGCCGAGAGCAGGACGACGAGCGCCGCCCCGAGGGCGGCGCGAAGGGCACGCATTGTTGATTGCTCCAAGCCGTTGCGCATGTGCGGACGGCGGAGAATAGGGCGCAATGCACCGTAATACAACTCGGTAACCGGGCTCGCGCTTGTGTCAGTTTCCAGCGGATACCCTGCGCGACATCGCGCTCCGGGTCCTCATCCTTCACGGCTGGCAGGGGTCCCAGGGACCGCACTGGCAGCGGTGGCTGGCCCCCGAGCTCCGCGCCGCGGGCTGCGTCGTGCGCTTCCCGCAGCTGCCCGACGCGATGACGCCCGACCTCACCGCCTGGCGATCGATGCTCGACGTCGAGCTGCGCGAGCTCGCCGCCGGCGACGGCGAACGGCTCGTCGTATGTCACTCGCTCGGCTGCATCCTGTGGCTGCACCACGCGGCGGCGCCGACCCCGGGAGCACCGCGGGTCGACCGCGTCCTGCTCAACGCGCCGCCGGGCCCGCTCGGTGAGCTCCCGACGTTCTTCCCGGTGCCCATCGACCGCGCCGGGGTCGCAACCGCGGCGACCACCACCCGGCTGGTCTGCTCCGACGACGACCCGTACTGCCCCCAGGGCGGCAAGCCGACGTACGCCGACCCGCTCCGGATCGCCTGCGACCTGCTGCCCGGACAGGGGCACCTCAACGTCGACGCGGGCTACGGGCCGTGGCCCGCCGTGCTGGACTGGTGCCTGGGCCGCCGGGACGACCTCGTCGCCCGTGCTCAGTCGGGCACGAAGAACGGCGCCGACGCATAGCGCTCGCCGGAGTCCGGGAGCACGACGGCGATCCGCAGGCCCTGGCTCTCGGGCCGCGCGGCAACCTGCAGCGCCCCGGCGATCGCCGCGCCGCAGGACAGCCCCGCGAGGACGCCCTCGGTGCGCGCCACCCGCCACGCCGTCTGGATCGCGTCCTCGTCGTCGATCGGGATGACCTCATCGAGGATGTCGCGGTTGAGCACCGCGGGGACGAAGCCCGCGCCGATGCCCTGACTCTTGTGCGGGCCGGGCCGCTGCCCGGAGAGCACCGCGGACGACAGCGGTTCGACGGCCACCACCTTCAGCTTCGGGTTGCGCGCCTTCAGGGCCTCGCCCGTCCCCGTGATCGTCCCGCCGGTGCCGACGCCGGCGACGAGGACGTCGACGTCGCCGTCCATCGCCTCCCAGATCTCTGGTCCCGTGCCCTCGCGGTGCGCTGCGGGGTTCGCAGGGTTGGAGAACTGGTCGGGCAGGAAGACGTCGTCCCGGGCGGCCATCGCCCGGGCCGCCGCGACGGCCTCGTTCATCCCGCCCATGGACTCGGTGATCTCCACGCGCGCGCCGTAGAGCTTCAGCAGCGCCTCGCGCTCCCTGCTCATCCCCTGCGGCAGCGTGAGCACGAGGTCGTACCCCTTCGCGGCGCACACGAACGCCAGCGCGATCCCGGTGTTGCCCGAGGTCGCCTCGACGATCGTCGTGCGGCCGGGCTCGATGCGACCCTCGCGCTCGGCGGCCTCGATCATGGCCACGCCGATGCGGTCCTTGACCGACCCGCCGGGGTTCGCGACCTCGAGCTTGCCGAACAGCCGGACGCCCTCCGGGACGATCCGGGTGAATTCCACCATCGGCGTGTTCCCGACCAGGTCGGCGATGTTGATCGGGATTCCGGCCATTGACCCGACACTCTAATTGCCAGGACGGCCGCCCTCGCCAGGGCAGGTGCGACGCGCGCGGGCTCGAATGATCGTCCGGGACAGCGGTGCCGGACTCCGGGGATCACCGGTTGCCGCCGTTGGAGGACGTACCCGCCCAGCCGTTACCTGATCTGCCCGGAGACCCCGATGGCCGCCATGCCCCAGCCCCAGCCCGAACCCCGCGCGCCCGCCGACGTGCGCGCCGCCACCGGTGTCACGCTGCGGGTCGACTTCTCGACCGGCCGCATCCTCGGCCCGGTGGACCCCGAGGATCTGCGCCTCACGCGCCCGCGCGGCGAGCACGCCGCTGAGCTGACGGACCTGCCCCGCCGCCGCCCGGAGTAGGGTCGGCGCGCCGGCGCCGAACCGCCGGACGTGCCGATGACCGACTCCCCCGAAGCAGGCTTGCGCCGACAGCGTTTCGCACTCGTCATGGTGCTCTCGCTGGGCACCGTGCTGCTCACGATCGCGGTGCCGCAGTCGAACCTCATGCGCGCGGCGGTCCTGTTCCTGCAGGGCACTGCGCTCGTCATCGCCTTCGTCGCCGCGCACGATCACGCCGCGCTGCGGCGCACCACCGGGGTCGTCGCGCTGGTCGGCCTCATCGGCCTCTGCCTGCTCACCGCCGTCGGGGTGCTCGACGACGACGTGCGCGTGGCCGTGTCCCTGCTCGTCGCCATCGCCACGCCGGCGGTGATGGTCCGCGGCCTCATCCGGCTGCTGCGCGAGCGCGGTGTCGTGGCCCAGGCCGTCTTCGGGGCGCTGGCGCTGTACCTCCAGTTCGGCCTGATCTTCGCGTTCGCCGCGGCGGGCATCGGCAGCGCCCAGGGCACGCCGTTCTTCGGGGGTCCGGAGGAGGCGTCGCTCGGCGAGTTCGTCTACTTCAGCTTCACGACGATGTCGACGACCGGCTACGGCGACCTGACGCCCGCGACATCGCTGGGACGCTCACTCGCCGTCCTCGAGATGCTCGTGGGCCAGATCTACCTCGTGACGGTCGTCGGCCTGCTGGTCGGCAACATCGGCCGCAGCGGCAGGCCCGCGGCCTGATCAGCTGCGCGGCAGCGCCGCCGTCGCGTCCGCGACGACGAGATTCTTCACGAGCTCGGCCATCCCGAGGATCTCCACCACCGAGGACCCCTGCGAGGCCTGGAAGTACACCGTGTCCTCCTGGCCACCGGGTGACGCGACGGTGAACGCGACGAGCACGCTGCGCACCTCCGCGCCGTCGCCATGCTGCTCCTCGACGGCGGAGACGAGACGTCCCACCGTGTCGTCGATCCGGCTGCGCTCCATCGCGCTCTCCTCGTGTGGTTCGTAGCGA
>SYBY01000110.1 GCA_005788585.1 Actinomycetota bacterium
CATCGTGCGCGGGCGCAGCCACCACCGGCCCCACGCCTGGACGTTCTCCGCGAGCGTCTGCTCGTTTCCGGCCCCACCTGCGTAGTAGTCGAAGACGGCGGGGTCGAGGCGCTCCAGCGCCGCGGCCTCCTGCCGGCGGATCAGGTCCATGCCCCCGACGATCCCAGACCGTGATGACGAACCTAGACTCCCCCTCCCCATGCGCATCCTCCTGACCGGCGTGAGCGGCTACCTCGGCGCCGAGCTCGTCGCCCCCCTCCGCGCCGCCGGGCACGACCTGCGCGGCCTGGCTCGCGACCCGTCTCGCGTCACGGTCGACCTCCCTGTGGTCGAGGGCGACGCCCTCACCGGCGAGGGACTGGATGAGGCCCTCGACGGCGTCGACGTCGCGTATTTCCTCATCCACTCGATGGAGGGCGCGGCCGGGGGCTTCGCCGACCGCGAGCTGCGGATCGCGACGATCTTCGCCGAGGCGGCGCGGCGCGCGCAGGTACGCCGCGTCGTCTACCTCGGCGGGCTCGTGCCGCAGTCCGCGCCGTCGGTGCACCTCGCCAGCCGCCTGGCCGTCGAGCGGCTGCTGCTCGAGCGCTTCCCGGAGGCCGTCGCGCTGCGCGCGTCGATCGTCATCGGCGCGCGGTCACGGTCCTTCCGCTTCCTCGTACGCCTGCTCGAGCGCGTCCCGGTGACCCCGCTGCCCTCGTGGCGCGACCACCGCACCCAGCCGGTGGACGAGCGCGACATCGTCGCGATGCTCGTCGCCGCCGCCACGACGCCGCACGCCGACGGCGGCGGGATCTCACTCGACGCCGCGGGCCCGGACGTCGTGACGTACGCCGGGCTGATCGACCGCATCCGTGACGCCATGCTCGTCGGGCGGCCGGTCATCCCGCTGCCGCTCAGCGTGACCGCGATCGCGGCGCCCGTCGCCGCGGCGATCGCCGGCGAGGACGTCGGGCTCATCGGCCCGCTCATGGAGAGCCTCGGGGAGGATCTGCTGCCCCGCCAGGACCATGACGCCGCCGCGCGGCTCGGAGTGCGGACCCACCGGCTCGGCTCGGCGATCGACCGCGCGCTGCGTGAGTGGGAACACGTCGAGCAGCTCGCAGCCCGATAGGTTGGCCTGCCCGTGTCCGTCGTCAGCGTCACCATCGACATCGCCTGCCCGCCCGAGCGCGTGTGGGAGGTCATGCTCGACTCCTCCCGCACGCTGGAGTGGGTCACCATCGTGCGCCACGTCGGCGACGTCGACGACGGCCCGCTGCGTCCTGGCTTTCACATGGAACAGACCCTCGCCATCCGCGGTATCCCTTTTCAAGTGAAATGGGTGCTGCAGGAGGTGCGGGCCCCCGAGTTCGCACACTGGGAGGGCAAGGGCCCGGCCCGGTCGAAGGCCACCATCCAGTACCACCTCAAACCGCTCGCTGACGGTGGCACCTGCGTCGAGTACCGCAACGAGTTCAAGACGCCGCTCGGCCCACTCGGGACCGTCGCCAGCAAGGCACTCATCGGCGGCATTCCCGAGCACGAGGCCAACGCGTCACTGCAGCGCCTGAAGACCCTCCTCGAACAGTAAGTGTTTGACGGGTGATGGGCCCGTCTGTGACAGTAAGTCACATGACAGATTTTCTGGAGGAGAAGAAGCGGGAGATCGAGGCGCGCATGTCCGAGCTGCGCCCCATGGTCGAGGAGTACGAACGCCTCGCCGCCGCGTCACGCGCGCTCGACGGGGTCGACGCCACACCCGCCGAGCCCTCACGCTCGCGCGGGCGCAGCAGCCGCAGCAACGGCGGAAGCGCCGGCCGCCGCGGCCGGCCCAAGGGCAGCGGCACGCGCGGCACGCAGGCGCTGGACCTCGTCAAGGCCAACCCGGGGATCGGGATTCCCGAGCTCGCCGAGAAGATGGGCATCAAGCAGAACTACCTGTACCGCGTGCTGCCCGGGCTGGAGCAGGACGGCCTCGTGGAGAAGCGTGACCGGGGGTGGTACGCGAAGGACGCGGCGTAGCGCCGCGTCCTCCGCGGGTGGGGCTCAGACCAGCCCGAGGTCCTTCACCGCGTCGCGCTCGCCGACGAGCTCGGCGACCGTCGCGTCGATCTTGCCCTGGCTGAACTCGTTGATCTCCAGGCCCTGGACGATCTCGTACTCACCGTTGGCGGTCGTGACCGGGAACGAGGAGATGATGCCCTCCGGGACGCCGTAGCTGCCGTCGCTCGGCACGGCCATCGAGACCCACTCGCCGTTCGTGCCGTTGACCCAGTCGTAGACGTGATCGATCGCGGCGTTGGCAGCCGACGCGGCCGAGGAGGCGCCGCGCGCGTCGATGATCTCCGCGCCCCGCTTGCCGACGCGCGGCAGGTACTCGTTCTCGTACCAGGCCATGTCGTCCACGGCGTCCGCGGCGTTCTGACCGTTGACCTCGGCGTGGAACAGGTTGGGGAACATCGACGGGGAGTGGTTGCCCCAGATCGCGAGCTTCTTGATCGCCGTGACCGGGACCGCGAGTTTGTTGGCCAGCTGCGCGTACGCGCGGTTCTGGTCCAGGCGCGTCATCGCCGTGAAGCGCTCCTTGGGGACATCCGGCGCGGCGGCCTGCGCGATGAGCGCGTTGGTGTTCGCCGGGTTGCCGACGACGAGGACCTTGATGTCGTCCGCGGCGTGCTCGTTGATCGCGTTGCCCTGCGGCTTGAAGATGCCACCGTTGGCCTCGAGCAGGTCGGCGCGCTCCATGCCCTTCGTGCGCGGGCGGGCGCCGACGAGCAGCGCGACGTTCGTGCCGTTGAAGCCCTCGTTGAGGTCCGCGGTGATCTCGATGCCCTGCAGCAGCGGGAACGCGCAGTCGGTGAGCTCGAGCGCGGTGCCCTCGGCGGCCTTCAGCGCGGGCTCGATCTCGAGCAGCTTGAGCTTGACGGGGGTGTCGGGGCCGAGCAGCTGGCCGGACGCGATGCGGAACAGCAGCGCGTAGCCGATCTGGCCGGCGGCGCCGGTGACCGTGACGTTGACGGGACTTGCCATGAAGCGTGTCTCCTGGGTGTCGTTCGTATGGATGGGCGCTAGCCCATCGCCTTCTGCAGGTTCTCGTCGATCGCGGCGAGGAACTCCTGCGTGGTGAGGAAGGGCTGGTCGGGCCCGATGAGCAGGGCCAGGTCCTTCGTCATCTGCCCGCTCTCGACCGTCTCGATGCAGACCTTCTCGAGCGTCTCGCCGAACTGCGAGACCTCCGGCGTGCCGTCCATCCGGCCGCGGGCCTGCAGGCCGCGCGTCCACGCGAAGATCGACGCGATC
>SYBY01000111.1 GCA_005788585.1 Actinomycetota bacterium
CTCCATGCGCGCGCTGAGTGAGCTCGCGCCGGAGATCAAGAAGCTGCAGGAGAAGTACAAGGACGACAAGCAGCGCCAGCAGCAGGAGATGATGAAGTTCTACCAGGAGAACAAGGTGAATCCGTTCGCCTCGTGTCTCCCTCTGGTGGCCCAGCTGCCGGTGTTCCTCGCGCTCTTCTACCTGCTCCAGCAGGACCTCAAGCTCGAGATCTGCGGTGACCAGCTGCGGGCCGCCGGGAAGGCCACTGGCGACGCGCTGAAGAACACGACGTGCGGTTCGCTGAACCCGCCCGGGAACCCCGAGACGTTCCTGTTCATCCCGGATCTCACGGCGAAGGCCACGGGCAGCGTGCTGATCATCCTGATCGTCCTCTACGTGACGTCACAGCTGCTGTCGAGCATCCTCATGCCGTCGACCGTGGACAAGACGCAGCGCATGATCTTCATGGCGCTGCCGTTCATCTTCGTGCCGTTCATCATCGGCTTCCCGGCTGGCCTGATCCTCTACTGGATCACCACGAACCTGTGGACGGTCGGGCAGCAGGTCGCGCTGCGCAAGATCTACGGTGCACCGAAGCCACCCGAACCGGGGGACAGCCCATTCAGTGGGCTGATGGACCAGATCCGCGGCGAGAAGAAGGAACCCGCGGCGGCGACGGCGGGCGGCGGCGGGAACGGCTCGAGCGCAAAGGCGTCGGGTGGGCCGAAGAAGCCGGCCGGACCGCCGCCCTCGTCACCGCGGAAGAAGAAGAAGCGATCGGGGAGACGACGATGAGCGCGCCTGCGGATGCCGTCCGAGAGCTGGTCGAGCGCGTGGCTGCCGGGCTGGAGTTGGCAGGTCCGGTCGAGGTGGTCGAGACGGAGGACGAGATCGTCGCGACGCTGCACGGCGAGGACCTCGGGCTCTTCATCGGCCGGCACGGATCCACGATCGACGCGGTGCAGCATCTCGCGCAGCGGGTCGCGCACAAGGCCGGGAGCACGGGCGTACGGATCGTCGTCGACGCAGAGGGATATCGCGAGCGCCGGCGCAACGCACTGGAGCGACAGGCCGACCGCGCGGCGCACGACGCCCTGCGCACACGGCAGGCGGTGGCCCTCGACGCCATGACGGCGAGCGAGCGCAAGCTCGTGCACGAATACCTGCGCGATCGCGGTGACGTCGAGACCTACAGCGAGGGCGACGAGCCCGATCGCCACCTCGTGGTCGCCCCCGCCGGCACGACCACAACCTGACCCGACGTTTCACGTTTTTCTCCCCCGTGAAACACTACAGGGGCGTGATGACCGACCGTGATCGCGGGCTGCTCGCCGGCGTCCTGCTCAGCTCCGGTTCGTTCGGGGGGGACGGAAAACACCCCCAGGTGACGCTCCGGATGCATGTCCGCCACGAGGATCTCCTCCGGTGGATCACCGACCGGGTTCCGGGAAGCAAGCTCTACGGCCCGTACGCGCACGGCGG
The DNA here is from genome assembly GCA_005788585.1 of Actinomycetota bacterium. The sequence continues at coordinate 1,463 of SYBY01000111.1, forward strand.
TCGGGAGTACTTCCAGTGGATGGCGCGAGGCGACGCCCTCGTCCACCATCTCCTTCCGCTTCTCGAGGAGACGCTGACGCCCGAACTCGACCCGCCTGCCTACGAGCGTCTGATCGACATGACCACGCGCTACGCCGAGGCCATCGCCCGTTCGCGGAGCCGCGCGTCATGAGCGTGGAAGCCCAGCTGGCCGACCTCACCCGGCGTTTCGACCTGCCCACCACCGCGCCGGCGGCGCTCGGCGCGTATCTGGAGTTGCTCGCCAACGATCCGACGGCCCCGACGACCGTCACCGATCCCCGGCGGGCGGTCGACGAGCATCTCGCCGACGCCCTCGTGGCGCTCGAACTCGAGATCGTCCGGGACGCTCGAACGATGGCCGACCTGGGGTCGGGTGCCGGCGTTCCCGGGATTCCGCTGGCCATCGCGTGCCCGGACGCGCACGTGACGCTGGTCGACAGCCTGGAGCGCAAGGGTGCCTTTCTCCGTCGCGCCATCGAGGTGACCGGGGTCACGAACGCCGATGTTGCGGTCGCCCGTGCCGAGAGCTGGCCCGACGGAGTGGGCCGCCATGACCTCATCCTCGTGCGCGCCGTGGCGCCCTTGGCCGTTCTCGCCGAGTACGCCGCCCCGCTGTTGGCCCTCGAAGGCCACCTGGTCGCGTGGAAGGGCCAGCCCGACGCCTCCGAAGAGGCGGACGCAGCCGCGGCGGCCGCGATCCTCGGGTTGGAACGCCAGCCGCGGCGGCCGGTGACCCCCTGGGCGGGGGCTGAGCGCCGCAGCCTCTACGTGCTGCGCAAGGTCCACGAGACCCCGCCGGGGTACCCCCGCCGCCCGGGCATGGCCCGGAAGCGCCCCCTGCGCGCGACCTGACCTCGGACGGCACACGTTTCGCCGCATATTGCGCCCGACTCTGCACCAAGAGTGCAACGCGCCCTGCGTCGGGACCCGACCGGCGGCTACGCTGGCGGGCGCATGGGCTCGGTGTACGCAGTCGCGAATCAGAAGGGCGGGGTGGGTAAGACCACCACGGCCGTGAATCTCGCTGCCTGCGTGGCCGAGGCGGGGTACCCGACCCTGCTCGTCGACGCCGACTCGCAGGCCAACGCGACCGTGGGCCTCGGGCTTCCGAAGGACGGGACCCCGAGCCTGTACGAGGTCATCAGCGGTGAGGCGACCGCCGCCGAGGCGGTCCGGGACACCGCGGTGCCGAACCTCCAGCTCCTGCCGTCTCACCCCGACCTGGCGGGCGCGAACGTCGAGCTGCCGCGCCGTCCCGGGTCCGAGACCCTCCTGCGTGATGCGCTCGCGCCGCTGCGCGAGCGCTTCGCCTACATCTTCCTCGACTGCCCTCCGTCGCTGGGTCCGCTGACGGTCAACGCGCTGGTGGCGGCCGACCGCGTCATCGTCCCCGTGCAGACGGAGTACTTCGCGCTGGAGGGCCTCGCGGGCCTCCTGGAGACGCTGCAGCTCATCCAGCGGACGCTGAACCCGCGGCTGACCGTGGCCGGCATGCTCCTGACGATGCACGACGGGCGCACGCGCCTGGCGCGTGACGTCGAGGATGAGGTGCGGTCGCACTTTCCCGACCTCGTCTTCGACACCGTCATCCCGCGGAACATCCGGATCAGCGAGGCGCCGTCCTTCGGCCGCCCGGTGATTCATCACGACCCGCACTGCGTCGGTTCGGACGCGTACTTCGAGCTGGCCAAGGAGGTCGTCGCGCGATGAGCAAGTCTCGGGGCATGGGGCGCGGCCTGGCGGCGATCCTGGCCGTCTCCGAAGAAGGCGAGGTCCAGGGCGACGAGCTGCGCGAGCTACCCACCGACCTCATCGTCCCCAACCCCAACCAGCCGCGCCGGCACTTCGACGAGGCCGCGCTGCAGGCCCTGGCCGACTCCCTGGAGTCCCGCGGCGTGCTGCAGCCCGTCCTCGTGCGCCCCGTGGCCGGCGGGACCTACGAGCTCGTGGCCGGCGAGCGGCGCTGGCGCGCGTCCAAGCTTGCAGGCCTGGAGCAGATCCCCGCGCTCATCCGAGAGCGCGACGACGCCCAGGCGCTCGAGGTCGCGCTCATCGAGAACATGGCCCGCGAGGACCTCAACCCGGTCGAGGAGGCGCGCGCCTGCGCCGCGCTCGTCGAGGAGCTGGGGCTCACCCGCGAGGAGGTCGGCCGCCGTGTCGGTCGCAGCCGTGTCGCGGTTTCGAACCTGCTGCGCCTGCTGGACCTGCCCGACGAGGTCCTGGATCTGCTCGAGCGCGGGGACCTCACCGAAGGCCACGGACGCGCGCTCCTGCTGGCCGACGATCACACCGACCGCAAGCGGCTCGGGCGGACCGCGGCCACCGAGGGATGGTCGGTGCGGGTGGTCGAGGAGCGCGCCCGGCAGGCGAATGAGCCAGCGCCCACGGGGCCTGGCCCCAAGCGCGCCGGCGGGCGTGCCGGCGTGCACCCCGATCAGGCAGCCGCTGCGACGGAGATCGAGGACGCCCTCGGGGCCGCCCTGGGCACCGAGGTGCGCGTCCGCCCGAGGGGCACCGGCTACCGGATCGAACTCGCCGTGGCCGACGTCGACGAGGCCCTGGAACTGGCCTCCAGGCTCGGCGCCCGCACCCCCGCGTGACGTTCGTCGCGCGGCCGCTATCATGCCCTGCCCCGGGCGATTAGCTCAGGTGGTTAGAGCGCGTCTCTGATAAGGACGAGGTCCCAGGTTCGAATCCTGGATCGCCCATGTAGCGGCTCCGCATCGCGGGGCCGTTGCTCGTTCTGGGCCGTCGGTTTCGCCGCCGCCAGGCGCGGGAGGGCCAGATCGCGTCCCCGGGGCGCTCACTCGGCAGGCTCTTGCGTCGGTACGGCATCGTGTCCAGAAGATCGGCATCCGGCGGGTCGGGGAGTGTCGGGCCCGCGAACGCGGATATGTCGCGTTGCTGACAGTCGCCGGCGCTAGGGTCCGCGCCCATGGACGATCCGGAGCGCCTCGCCTTCGAGCCCCCGCTGCCCGGCAACGCGCTGGAGGCGACGGTGACGTTCCTCGTGGCCCGCGGAGGCCTGGCGCCGGGCTACCGGACCGCGCGCCGGTCGGAGGCCACGCACGCGGAGATCCGGACGACCGGCCTGAGCGGCAAGACCGACGAGCGACGCCTCACGCGTGAGGAAGCCGAAGGATGGCTCTCGGAGGTCGAGGACCTTCGTCGCCGTCACCAGCGGCTCGACGCCGAGCAGCGCGGACGCCGTGCCGAGCTGCTCGCCGAGCGCGACGAGGTCGCGGCCACGATCTCCCTCGACTGCCCGCGGTGCGACGTCCCGCGCGAGCACACCGGGCGCCAGCACCTGATGATCGCCGGGGCACCGGAGGAGCTCGGCCGGACCGGGGAGCATCTGGCGCTGGCGCGCCCGTCCGCCATGGTGCTCGAGCTCTACGCGTGCCCGCGCTGCGGGTCGGTCGAGTTCTTCCGCCCGCTGCTGCCCCACCCGCTCCGCGCCACCCCGTCCGCGTAGCGCCATTCGTCGACGCGTACCCTTCGCCCATGCGCCACACCGCTGACGGCTGGTGGGCCGAGGAGGCCGGATTCAGCCCCGCTCGCCCGCCGCTGAGGGAGCCGCTCGATGCCGACCTGGTGATCGTCGGCGGCGGGTTCACGGGATTGTGGACGGCGTGGCGCGCCCTCGAGCTCGATCCCGCATGCCGAATCGTCCTGCTGGAGCGCGACCGCTGCGGCCACGGTCCGAGCGGACGCAACGGCGGGTTCTGCAAGGGCCTCTGGATGAACCTGCCCGCGCTTGTCGCACACCACGGCGACGACGGTGCGCTCGCCGTGGCGCAGGCGTGCGAGGACGCGGTCACGGCCATCGGCGGCTGGTGCCGAGACGAGGGCGTCGACGCGTGGTTTCGCACCGGCGGGTTCCTCAGTGTGTCCACGAGCCCGCTGCTCGATCCGGTCCACGCCGACACGGTCGCGGAGGCTCGGCGTCTCGGGGTGCCCGACAAGGCGCAGGCGCTCGATGGCGACGCGACACGGGCCCGATTCGCCGGACCCGACGTCCGCGGCGGCGTCCTGGTCCCGGGCGCCACCATCCAGCCGGCCCGGCTCGTGCGGGCTCTGCGCGACCGGCTCATCGACCAGGGCGTCGCCCTGTTCGAGCACAGCCCGGCGCTCGCGGTCGACGAGTTCTCCGACCGCGTGCTGGTCCGGACCGCGCAGGGCACGGTCCGTGCGGCCCGTGCGGTGCTGGCCGCCGGCCCGGCCCTCGGCAGCACCCGCCCGCTGCGCCGACGCCTCACGGTCGGGTCCAGCCACGCGATCGTCACGGAGCCGGTCCCGGACGTGCTCGCGCACTACGGATGGACCGGCGGCGAGGCGGTCGTGGACCGCCGCACCCTCCTCGACTATCTGCGAACGACCCCGGACGGCCGGATCGTCTCCGGCTGGGGCGGCGGACGTCCCGCAGCCGGCGCGCGACTGCACGGCCGCGTGTGGTGTGACCCGGCCGCGCTGGACCGCGCCGCGAGGCACCTTGTGGATCTGATGCCCGAGGTTCGTGGCCGAACCATCGAGCAGGGCTGGGGCGGCCCGATCGACATCTCCCCCTCCACGCTGCCCTCCGTGGTGCCGCTCGGGCCGCGCGTCGACGCGGCCTACGGCTTCACCGGACGCGGCGTCGGCCCGACGCGCCTGGTCGGGGAGATCCTCGCGGCCCGTGCGCTCGGGCACGCCGACGAGCGCACCGCCCTGCCGATCGTCGGCCCGGCGCGCGGCAGCGTGCCCCCGGAGCCGATCCGCTGGCTCGGCGCGACCCTGGTCCGCGCCGCCCTCATCCGCAAGGACGACGACGAGGCCGCGGGCCGCCGTGCGGGCGCCGCCGAGCGGTTCGTGGCGGGCCTCCCGGCGCGCCTCGGGATCACCGTCGGACGCTGAGCCCGACCCGCGCGGAGGCCGGGATTGGGGGCCCACCCCGACGGCTATGCTTCAGCGCGTGCAGGAGATGGTCATCTACGGCGTCAGCTTCGACATGGTCGGCAAGCAGCCCATCGTGCTCCTGAAGACCGTCGACTCCAACAAGTTCC
>SYBY01000112.1 GCA_005788585.1 Actinomycetota bacterium
CTGAACCAGCTCCTGGTGGAGATGGACGGCTTCACGATGACGGACAACATCATCCTCATCGCCGCGACGAACCGTCCGGACATCCTCGACCCCGCGCTCCTGCGCCCGGGGCGCTTCGATCGCCAGATCGTCGTCGACCGCCCCGACCGCAAGGGCCGCGCCAAGATCCTCGAGGTCCACACCCGCGGCAAGCCGCTGGCCAAGGAGATCGACGTCGACGCGCTCGCGGGCCAGACCCCGGGCTTCACCGGCGCCGACCTGTCGAACCTCATCAACGAGGCCGCGCTGCTGGCGGCTCGCAGCGGCAAGCGCGAGATCACGCAGCACGAGCTCGAAGAGGGCATCATGCGCGTCATCGCCGGCCCGGAGAAGAAGACCCGGGTGATGGGCGAGAAGGAGCGGCTGATCACGGCGTACCACGAGATGGGCCACGCGCTGGTCGGCCACTACCTCGAGCACGCCGACCCGGTGCACAAGATCTCGATCATCGGCCGCGGCCAGGCGCTCGGCTACACGATCTCGATGCCCGCGGAGGACAAGTTCCTCACGACGCGCGCGGAGCTGTCCGACCAGATGGCGATGACGCTCGGCGGCCGGGCCGCGGAGGAGATCATCTTCGGCGAGGTCACGACCGGCGCGTCGAACGACCTGCAGAAGGTCACGGCGACGTCGAAGCAGATGGTCATGCGCTACGGCATGAGCGAGAAGCTCGGCCCGCGCGTGTTCGGCCACGACCACTCGCAGCCGTTCCTCGGCCGGGAGCTCAGCTCCGAGCCCGACTACTCCGACGAGATCGCCCGCGAGATCGACGACGAGATCCGTCGCGTGGTCGAGTCCGCGCACCAGCGCGCGATCGACATCCTCACCGAGCACAAGGAGAGCCTCATCCGCATCTCCGAGCTGCTCGTCAAGCGCGAGACGATCGAGAAGCAGGAGTTCGAGGCCCTGCTCGAGGGCCGCTCCGAGGAGGAGGTCTTCGGCCCCGACGAGGAGCCCGGTCCCGAGCTTCCGCCGGCGCCGCCCGCGCCCGCCGACCGCGCCGGTCGCGAGGGTCCGCGCCCGCTGCCCCGTCCTGGGCTGGCCGGCGCGGAGGCACGGGGGCTGGACTTCCCCGAGCGCCCCGACCTGCGGTAGTTCCGCCTGGCGCGTTGCCACCCCCCGGTGCGTGCATAACGCACCGGCGGGCGGGGTACCACGGCTTCTGTCAGCGGTAAACCCGACGGAAGGTGGTTTCCCGTGCCTCTCCCGCACGTTCCCCCGCATGTGCAGCGCAGGTCCTCCCGGCCGCCCCTCGGCATCCGGCTGTCCGTGTCCCTCACCGTGGCGGCGGCCCTGGGTGGATACGCCTTGGCCCTCGGCCTGACCGGCGTGCCCGTGCTCGTGGCCGCGCTCGGTGGACTCATCGCCGGCTCCGTCCTCGTGGGAGCGCTGACGGACTGATGCCGTACCGCCCTCGCCCTCCGCGCTCCCGCTGATCCCCCTGACGCCCGTACGATGAGGGGGTGGCCGTGCCACCCCCGATCGTCATGGGCATCGTCAATGTGACGCCCGACTCGTTTTCCGACGGCGGGCGCTGGCTCGACCCCGCCGCCGCGATCGCCCACGGGCTGCAGCTGCGCGACGACGGCGCCGACCTGCTTGACGTCGGTGGCGAATCCACGCGGCCCGGCGCCGCCGCGGTCTCCGAGGAGGAGGAACGCCGCCGGGTCGTCCCGGTGGTCGCCGGCCTGGCCGGCGCGGGCGCCCGGGTGTCGGTCGACACGATGAAGGCCACCGTCGCCGAGGCCGCGCTCGACGCGGGTGCGACCCTCGTCAACGACGTCACCGCGCTGCGCGACCCCGCGATGGTGCGCCTGGTGGCCGACCGCGGCTGCGACGTCTGCCTCGTGCACATGCAGGGCGACCCGCGCACGATGCAGAAGGACCCGCGCTACGACGACGTCGTCGCCGACGTGGCCGCCTTCCTGCTGGAGCGCGCGGATGCCGCGATGGCCGCCGGGGTGCGGCGCGAGCGCATCATCCTCGACCCGGGCATCGGGTTCGGCAAGACCGTGCAGCACAACCTCGAGCTGCTCGACCGCCTGCACGAGCTGGTCGCGCTCGGGTTCCCGGTGCTCGTCGGCACGTCGCGCAAGTCCTTCCTCGGCAAGATCGCCGGACGTGACACCGATGACCGGCTGCCCGGGACCATCGCCACGAACGTCCTCGCCCTGGCGCGCGGGGCCACGATCTTCCGCGTCCACGACGTGGCGCCCGTGCGGGATGCCATGGCGGTGGCGGCTGCTACGTTGGCGCGCACATGGACGCCGACGCCGGACGAGACGACGACGACCTCGAGGACGACGACCTCGACGACTCCGACGACGAGTTCGACGAGGGCGGTCCCGAGACCATCGTCACCGTCGAGATCGCCGGACTCTCCATCTACACCCACCACGGGGTGACGGAGGCCGAGCGCGAGGTCGGTCAGCGGCTCGTGCTCGACATCCGGATGGAGCTCGGCAGCACCGACGCGACGGTGACGGATCGCATCGAGGACACCGTCGACTACGGCGAGGTCTGCCAGCTCGCGGCGCTCGTCGCCCAGCAGCGGTCCTACAAGACGCTCGAGCGGCTCAGCACCGCCATCGCGGACCGCATCATCAGCGACTTCGAGGTCCAGGCCGTC
>SYBY01000113.1 GCA_005788585.1 Actinomycetota bacterium
ATCCCGACGACGCACGCGACACGCTCGGGCGCGGCGAGCGCGACGTGCCAGGCGACACTCGAGCCCCAGTCGTGGCCGATCAGCACGGCCTGCTCGGCGCCGGCGGCGTCCAGGATCCCGAGGACGTCGGCCGCGAGCACGTCGATGGCGTAGTCCTCGACGGCCGCCGGCGCGTCGGAGCGCCCGTACCCGCGCAGGTCGGTCACGAGCCCGTCCATCGCCTCCTTGGGCATGAACGTCGCGACCGGGTCACGCGACCCGGTGATGAACAGCGCGGGGACGTCGATGGTCCGCCCGTCGTAGGCCGCGCCGGTCTCCCAGTTGCGGTCGATGTTGCGGTAGTAGTTCAGCCCGCCGCGGAAGCCCGTCTCGGTGTACGCGTCGACGTAGACCTGAAGGTCCTCCTCGGACAGGAACGGCGGGCACGCGGGGTCGTCGTCACTCGTGGCCCACGCCTCGGTCCACACCTTCGTCGTCGCGAGCGTGCGGCGCGGGTCGGCCTCGAGGACCGCCTCGGCGGCGCCGGGCTCCTGGAACCACACCATGTAGAAGTCCTCGCCCAGGTGGCGGCGCATGATCGCGATGGGCGGGGCCGGTGCGCGGGGGACGGCCGGGACGCTCATCCCGACGACGCACGCGACACGCTCGGGCGCGGCGAGCGCGACGTGCCAGGCGACACTCGAGCCCCAGTCGTGGCCGACCACCGCGGCACGTTCGGCGCCCGCGTGATCCATGAGGGCGAGCACGTCGCCGCGCAGCGCGTCGTTGTCGTAGGCCTCGATCGGCTCCGGCCGGCTGCTCTGGCCGAAGCCGCGCATGTCGGGGGCGAGGACCCGGTACCCGGCGCCGGCGAGCGGCGCGAGCTGGTGGCGCCAGGAGTACGCGAGCTCCGGGAAGCCATGGAGCAACAGGACGACGGGGCCGTCGGCCGGACCCGTGGCGACGACGTGGAGGTCGACGCCGGGCGCCGTGCTGATCCGCAGATGCTCGACGGCGCTCACGCTCCGGATCCTAGACTCCCGTTCGTGCTCGCCGCCCCGGTCAGCGTTCGCGACGTCCGCCCGGAAGACCGCCGTGCGCTCGCCGCCGTCCTCGCGCGGTCGTTCTACGACGACCCGGTGACGTCGTACTTCTACCCGCGCGACCGCACCCGGCTGCGCCACGCGCGGACGTTCTTCGGCATCCGGCTGCGTCAGCTCGGCCGCCAGCAGCAGGTGCACACCACCGACGATCTCGCGGGCGCCGCGCTCTGGGCGCTGCCGGGCCGCTGGCACGAAGAGGGCCACGAGGTCCTCCAGTACCTGCCGACGATCCCCGCGATGCTGCCGCGGCTCGGCATGGCGCTCCGGGCGATGCGGCACATCGAGGACCATCACCCGCCCGAGCCGCACCTGTACCTCTCGATCCTCGGCACGGACCCCGACCAGCAGGGCCGGGGGATCGGCTCAGCGCTGCTCGGTCCCGGGCTGCGGCTGGCCGACGAGGACGGACTGCCCTGCTACCTCGAGTCCTCCAAGGAGTCGAACGTCGCCTTCTACGCCCGCCACGGGTTCACCGTGCGCGAGGTCATCACGCTGCCGAACGACGGGCCGTCGCTCTGGCTCATGTGGCGCGAGCCCCGCTGACGCGCCCACCAGCGGCGCGAGGATCTCCAGCATCCGCGAGCGGAAGAAGAAGTGCCCCTCGTCCGGGGCGAACGCGGCGCGGCAGTCGGGGAGCGTCGCCGCGAGCGCGTAGGCGCTCGCGACCGGGACGGTGGTGTCGTTGACGCCGTGCCAGAGATGGACGGGGAGCCGGATCTCGGCGGGGTCGAAGTCCCAGGGGCCCGCGGCCAGCAGGAAGTCCTCGATCATCGGGCCGACTCCGCGCTCGGTCGCGGCGAGGAAGCTCTCGACGAAGATCGCGCGGGCCTCGTCGTCGGCGAGCACCGCGGCGTCGGCCCGGCCGTTGCGCAGCGTCAGCGCGCCGACGAGGAGCCGCGGCTGCGCTCGGACCGCGTGGACGAGGGTGCCCAGGACGCGACGAGCCGCGCGCGGATGGCGGGCGAGCGCCCGCAGCGCGCCCGAGGCGTCCTGCGCGCCGGAGATCGGCGTGATGCCGCTCACGATGGCGGCCGCGCGCACACGGTCGGGGAGCCGGTGCGCGCAGGCCGCCGCGTACGGACCGCCGGCGGAGACGCCCAGCACGGCGAACCGGTCGACCCCGAGGGCGTCGGCCAGCCACGCGACGTCGGCGGGCCAGTCGCCGAGCCGGCGCCCGGGCTGCGGGTCGGACGCGCCGAAGCCGGGCCGGTGGACCATGACGTAGCGCAGGCCGAGCGTCTGCAGCGCGGCATCGGTGGCGGCGCAGCGGCGCATGGGGGAGCCCATCGCGCCGTGGAAGTACAGGACCGTCGACGCGTCTGGCGAGCGGCTGCCCCACTCGGCAAAGCCGAGGCGGCGGCCGTCGGGCAGCGTCAGAGCGTCGGTGGGCCGGTGCAGGGCGGTCACGGCGACGGGCGGATCGTAGTCTCTGCTCGGCGTGCTCGCATCCCTGGGTTCCAGCATCTCCTCGTTCGTCGACGCCGTCGGCGACTTCTTCGACAGCCTCTCCCAGATCGGGCTCGGCTCGCTGCTGCTCGGCCTGCTCGCGTTCATCGTCTACCTGAGCATCCGGTCGTTCGCCTACTACAACGTCCTGCGCGCGGCGTACCCGACGGAGACGATCCCGTTCCGGCGCATCTGGGGCGCGTACATCGCCGCGTACGGGTTCAACAACGTGGTGCCGGCCCGCGGTGGGGACATCATCAAGCTGTTCCTCGTCAAGACGTCGACGCCGAACTCGACGTACCCCGCGGTCGGCGCCTCGTTCGTCCCCGAGATGGTGTTCGACCTCACGATGGGGTCGCTCATCCTCATGTTCGCGTTCACGCAGGGCGTGTTCCCCAAGCCGCCGGACTTCGCCGACCTCGACGCGTTCGACCTGTCGTTCTTCGCCGGGAAC
>SYBY01000013.1 GCA_005788585.1 Actinomycetota bacterium
AGGCCGAGGTCAAGCAGGAGTACTACGCCGGCGTCGTCTGGGACGGCACCGCCAAGAAGCCGCTGATGCTCTTCAGCGACATGGGCGGCATCGACATCGAGCAGGTCGCCGAGGACCATCCCGAGCACGTCGGGCGTGGGCACTTCTCCGCACTCGAGCCGTTCCACGACTTCCAGGCCAAGCAGGTCATCGCCGCGGCCGGTGTGACCGGCAAGCCGCTGCAGCGTCTCACCCCGGTGCTGGCCCGCCTCGCACGGCTGTTCCTCGAGAACGACATGCTGCTCGCGGAGATCAACCCGCTGGCCGAGCTCACCGACGGCTCCTTCGTCGCGCTCGACGCGCACAGGGAGATGGAGGACGAGGGCATGCCCCGCCAGAAGGCGCTCATCAAGGCGCGGGGCATCGGGGCCGAGGAGGGCACCCGCGAGGGTCACACCCCCACCCCGTTCGAGGAGGCCGTCAAGGCCATCGACGCCGCCGACCACCGCGGCGTCATCCAGGGCAAGGACACCGGCTTCCACGGCAACATCGGCCTGGTCATCGGCGCCGGTGGCGGTTCGCTGACGCTGACCGACGCGGTCCGCCAGCAGGGCGGCAAGCCCGCGAACTACTCCGAGATCGGCGGCAACCCGTCGGTCGCGAAGGCCTGCGGCCTCGCCAAGGAGGTCCTGCAGAAGGACGGCGTCGAGAAGATCGCGGTGATGATGTCGATCGTCTCGAACACCCGCGTCGACATCGTCGCGCGCGGCGTGATCAAGGCGTGCCTCGAGCTGGGCAAGGACCCGGGCGAGACCATCGCCATCTTCCGCATCCCGGGCGCCTGGGAGGACGAGGGCTTCAAGATCCTCGACAAGTACGGCATCGAGTACTGCGACCGTTCCGTGTCCCTGTGGGACGCCGCCGGGCGCGCGGTGGCCAAGATTCAGGGAGAGGTCGCCGCATGAGCATCCTCATCGACGAGAACACGACGTTCATCATCCAGGGCATCACCGGGCGCGAGGCGGTCAACCTTACGCGTGAGTGCCTGGACTACGGCTCGAAGATCGTCGGCGGCGTGACCCCCGGCCGCAAGGGCCGCGAGGTCCACGGCGTGCCGGTCTTCGACACCGTCGAGCAGGTCGTGGAGCACAACGGCGGCGTCGTCCCGGACGGCTCGGTCGGGACCGTGCCGCCCGCCGGTACGAAGGACGCGGTCATCGAGGCGCTCGACGCGGGCATCAAGACCATCGTCATCGTCACCGAGCGCATCCCGCGCCGTGACGTCGCCGCGATGGTCGAGTTCGCCGACCAGAAGGGCGCGCGCATCATCGGCCCGAACTGTCTGGGGCTCATCGTCCCCGGCGTCGCGAAGATGGGCGGCATCGGCGGTCCGGCCAAGAACGCCGAGCAGGCCTACCAGCCGGGCTCGGTCGGCGTCATGAGCCGCTCCGGCGGCATGACGACGGAGATCTCCTCGACGCTGACGGCCGCGGGCCTCGGCGTCTCGACGGCCGTCTCGATCGGCGGCGACGCGATCATCGGCTCGACGTACGCGGAGCTCATGCCGTACTTCGAGGCCGACGAGCAGACGCAGGCCATCGTCATCTACACCGAGCCGGGCGGCCGCATGGAGGCCCAGCTCTCCGCGTGGGTGAAGGAGAACAACTCGCGCCTGCCGATCATTGCCTTCATGGCCGGCAAGTTCATGGACGACGAGGAGATGCAGGGCATGTCCTTCGGGCACGCCGGCACGATCGTCGAAGGCAAGGAAGACAGCGCGACCGAGAAGATCGCCCGCCTCCAGGAGGCCGGCATCCCCGTCGTGGAGCGGATCGACGAGATCCCCGACCTGGTCAAGGCCAAGATCGCTGAGAGGAGCGCGGCATGAAGAAGGACGCCATCTTCATCGGCGTCGAGGTCGACGACGCGGTCGCGTCGGACCCGGCCATGGGCGCCAAGCTCGACGAGGTCTGCCCCGTGAACATCTTCAAGGGCACCGAGTCCGGCGTGGACATCGTCGACGAGAACATCGACGAGTGCGTGCTCTGCGGGCTGTGCATCGACGCGGCGCCCGCGGGCAGCGTGAAGATCCACAAGCTCTACTCCGGGGAAGTCCTCCCCGCCTGACCCGTCGTGCGTGGCCGGCGTCCGCGGGGCGCCGGCCATACGTCGTTCCTACGCAATTGCACGGTTGTCCAACCGGCAGGACGGGTATCACTCCTGCATGTGGTTGTTCAACTCCCGCATCACGGTCTGGCCCTTCGGGCGCGACCCGCACATCGCGTGTCTCTCCAATGCGGAGATCGACGCGCTGCCGCCCGCGGGCAGCGGACCGTCACGGTCCGCGTAACCGTCGGGCGGTAGCCCGCACCACGCGGCACGCGGTCTCACCGGCCGACCTTGGACTTGCGTCCAAGAAGCAGGGGATCTAAGGTCCCGCTCCGCATGACGACCCTGCTTCTCCGCGCGCTCGCCACGGCCACGCTCGCCGCGCTGGCGTGTGCGGCCCCGGCGTCCGCCGCGCCCACACCCCTCTTCGAGAACACCGGCGACAAGTGCCGGAACTTCGGCATCTTCGCGCCCGTCGACCGCACCGCGGCACGCGAGCTCCTCCCGGCGCGCTACCGGCTCCCCCGGCCCGCGTTTGGTCTCGTCGAGCTCGCGTCGTGCGAGGGCGGGACGCTGAACGGCGAGCCGACGGGGCCGTACCGCATCGCCGAGGCCGCGATCGTCATGCCGACCCTGCGCGGCGGGATCCCGTTCCCGCTCGGGGATCTCAACCTCTGGATGCTGTGGCTGCTGGACTCCGATCCGGCGCTCTCCGCGGCGAAGACGGCGGCCGGGTACGCCGGCGGCGTCGTCGATATCGGCTTCACCCCGCCCCAGCAGGGCCGCATCCGCCGGTACACCGCGCAGGTCGGGCACGACGGCGGCTACGCCCTCGGTGGGTCGATGCTGTTCCTCTCACGCGGGCTGGGCTTCCCGTCGATCAACCAGCAGTACGCCGACTCGCCCCAGGGCACGATCCGGACCACGAACACGATCTACCGGACGACCGAAGCGCTCGTGGGCGGCGCGACCGCGACGTTCGCCCCCGGCAGCACGCTGGCGCGGCTGTTCGGCAAGACGCGGGTCCAGGGGCTCGGCATCGCCGGGACCGGCTGGTATCGCAACGCGACCGTGCTCCTCGGAACCTAGGCCGAACGCGCGGCGACGCCGCTGCCGCGCAGCGCGCGCTGCTCGGCGATGAGGTCCCCGATGCGGCGCACGGCCTCCTCGGTCGTCAGTCCGCGCGCGTGGATGTTCGAGATCAGGTCGCGCTTGGCGTCGGTGTCACCGGGCCGCGGGCGATACGCAAGGTAGGCCGACAGGCTCTCCGCGGTCGCCAGGCCTGGCCGCTCCCCGACGAGCAGGACGACGACCGCGGGGTCCAGCGCTTCCCCCACGTCGTTCATCACTCCGACCCGGCAGTGCCGGACGGCGAACGGGCGGCCGACGCTCCAGCCGCGCTGTTTGCACTCGGCGATCAGCAGCGGCAGCACCGTCGGCACCTGCGCGTGCACTGCGGCGGCGGAGAGCCCGTCACCGATGACGATCTGGACGTCAGGCGCCGGCGGGCACGCCGCGGTGATCGCCGCGCGCCCGGCGTCGGAGAGGCGCCGCCCGAGATCCGGGCGTAAGAGGTGCTCTTCGATACTCGCCGCCTGCGTGTCGACCGCGAACACGGCGTGCCGCGTGGCGATGTCGGCGAGCGCCGGATCGGCGAGGTCCAGTGGCGCCAGCACCGCGTCGCGCGCAGCCGCGTGATCGGCGCGCAGCGCCAGCAGGTCGGTCGTCGTGTACCCGCCCTCGGGACCGCCGGTGAAGATCCGGGCCGGAGTGACCTCGCGAGCACGGCGGGTCAGCAGTGCGCGCACGTCGTCCTGCGCGGTGAGTGCCTCGCCGGTCACGCCGGCAGTTCCCGGGGTGCCGCGTCGGCCACCGCCCGCGCCGCGGTGTCGAGGACCGGGCCGTCGCCCCCGGTCAGCCGCCCGTCCTCCCACAGCCCCATCTCGGCCAGCCACGCCTCGAACTCCGGCGCCGGGCGCAGACCGAGCAGCTCCCGGACCGCCGCGACGTCGTGGTAGCTCGTCGACTGGTAGTTGAGCATCACGTCGTCGCTGCCCGGGATGCCCATGACGTACTGGCAGCCCGCCATCGCGAGGAGCATGAGCAGGTCGTCGTTGGAGTTCTGGTCGGCGTCGGCGTGGTTGGTGTAACAGACATCGCAGCCCATCGGGACGCCCAGGAGCCGGCCCATGAAGTGGTCCTCGAGGCCCGCGCGATTGATCTGGCGCGCGTCGGCCAGGTACTCCGGGCCGATGAACCCGACGACCGTGTTGACGAGGAACGGCTCGTAGGCGCGCGCGACGCCGTGCGCGCGGGCCTCGATCGTGACCTGGTCGATGCCGTGGTGGGCGCCCGCGCTCAGCGCGCTGCCCTGCCCGGTCTCGAAGTACATGACGTGCTCGCCGATGAACGTCTCCTCGCGCTCGGCATGGTGGGCGATGACCGCCTCGCGCCCCTCGGCGAGCAGGTCGAGCGTCACCCCGAAGCTCGCGTTCGCGGCCTGCGTCCCGGCGATCGACTGGAAGAGGAGATCGACGGGCGCGCCCTGGCGCAGCGCCGCGAGCTGGTCGGTGATGTGGGCCAGGACGCACGTCTGCGTCGGCACCCCGAGGCGGCGGATGAGGTCCTGCAGGCCGTGGAGGTTCGCCGCGACGCTGCCGACGCTGTCGTCGACCGGGTTCAGACCGAGCATGGCGTCGCCGCAGCCGTAGAGGAGCCCGTCGACCGCCGAGAGCAGGACGCCCTCGACGGCGTCGGACGGGTGGTTGGGCTGCACGCGGCAGGCCAGCACGCCGGGCTGGCCCATCGTGTTGCGCAGCCGGGTGACGACGCGCAGCGGCGCCGCCGCGACGACGAGGTCCTTGTTGCCCATCAGCTTGGCCACGGCCGCGGCCATCTCCGGCGTGAGCGCGCGCGCCAGTCCGTCGGGCGTCCACCGGTCGGCGAACGCGCGGGTGAGGACGAGCTCGCGCAGCTCCCCCACCGTCAGTGCGGCGAGCTCGCGGTCGAACGCCTCGCGATCGTGGGTCCGCTCGATGAGCGCGGTGACGTCGTCCTCGACGAGGGGCGTGTCGGCGATCTCGCGCAGCGTCACGTCCGCCAGCGCCACCTTCGCGGCGACCCGCTCGGTCGCGCTCGCCGCCGCGATGCCGGCGAGCGCGTCGCCCGACTTGACCTCGTTGGCCTTGGCCAGCAGCTCGCGCAGGTCCGCGAAGGAGTACGTCTCGCCTCTGAGGGTGCAGCGGTAGGCCACGTCGGCCACCATGGAACCGCAGGTGCAGGGGTTTCGGCACCGACCGGCCGGAACACGCGCGCGGCGCGCGGCTGGACCGCGTGTCGATCAGGACCGGCGCGCCGACCAGCGACGCCAGAGCGCCCGGCCGCTGAACGCCGCCGCGACCATCGCCGCGAGCACCGCCAGCGCCGCGAGCACCGGCGCCGCCAGGGCGACCACGCTCAGCGCCACGGAGCCGGTGTCCTCCGCCGCGGAGACCGCGGGCGTCGCGGCGCCCGCCGTGCCCACCGTCGAGACCGGCCGCAGCGCGGCGCGGGTGCCGTGCGCGAACTCGGCGGTGAAGATCGCCAGCACCGCGACGACCACCGGCGAGGCCTCCCCTCCTGTCGCGGCGAGGGCCGCCACGGTCCCCGCGATCGGCGCGATCACCGTGCCCGCCGCATGCAGCACGTGGTCGACCGCTGGGACCTTGTCGCCCACGAAGTCCGCCACCCCGATGGCGGCGAGCACCACGAGGAGCCAGGTCTGCTCGAGCAGATCCCAGTCTCCCGTCAGCTCGATCACGCCGGTGAAGCGCGAGAGCAGCCCAATCGTCAGCAGCGGGATCCAGGCGTTGAGACCGGCGGCGGCTGAGACGCCCAGTGCGGTGGCGTAGGCCGTCAGCTCGTCCACGGCCGTGATGGTACGCCGCGGCCCGGCCCGGTCGGACACGCATGTTCTCGGGCTGGAGCGCCAATCTAGAATGGCGCTCCAGTCGGCGGGTAGGTCGATCGTTCCCGCCGTCGGCGATCGAGCGCGTGGAATACCGTGGCCGTGTGCCCGAGTTGCCTGAGGTCGAAGCCGCGCGCGCCCTGATCGCCCGCGCCGCGTTGCAGCGTGAGATCGCCGTCGTCGACGACGCCGACACGTACGTGTGCCGGCCCCACGCCCCCGGCGAGCTCGCCGACGCGCTCAGCGGCCGGACGCTCACGGCCGCCAACCGGATCGGCAAGTCGATGTGGATCGAGACGGATGAGGGCGAAGGACCCAGCCTCGGCCTGCACCTCGGGATGGCCGGCCGGATCATCATCGACGGCGCGCATGCGGGCGACCCGCTGAGCGCAGCCGAGGCCCGTGAGGCCGTCGAGGCGGGGGGCCACCCCGACCCGAGGCTCTCCGGAGACCCTGCCTGGGCGCGGTTCACCCTGGAGTTCGCCGACGGCGGCCGCCTGGTGTTGTTCGACAAGCGCCGGCTCGGCCGCGCGGTCCTGAACCCCGACCTCACCCATCTCGGCCCCGACGCCGCCGAGATCTCCGCCGCGGACTTCCGCGAGCGGGTCGGGCGCGGCGACGCGCCGCTGAAGGCGCGCATCATGGACCAGTCGGTCCTCGCCGGCGTCGGGAACCTGCTCGCCGACGAGGCGCTGTGGCGCGCCGAGCTCTCCCCCGTGCGCGCGGCGGGTGAGCTCGACGACGAGGAGCTGAACCGCCTGCGCCGCGCGATCCGCTCCACCACGCGCGACGCGATCCGCCTGGGCGGCGTGCACACCGGCACCCTCATCGAGCATCGCCGCCGCGACGGGCACTGTCCCCGCTGCGGGGCGCCCCTGGTTCGCGGGAAGGTCGGAGGCCGCACGACGTGGTGGTGCCCGGAGGAGCAGCGATGAAGCTGCCTGCCGCCCTGCCCACCCTCCCCGCGCCCGTCCTGCGCGTCGCCTACCGCTACGGCCATCACCTCGCGCGGGGCTACTGGTACCTGCGGCGCCCGGCGGTCTTCGGCGTGAAGTGCCTGCTCCGCGACGGCGAGGGCCGCATCCTGCTCGTCCGCCACACCTACGGCGACCGCGAGGCATGGGGCCTGCCCGGCGGCGGCCGTCACGCCGACGAGCCCGCCGACCTGACCGCGACCCGCGAGGTCTTCGAGGAGGTCGGCGCCGACGTCACGGTCTGGTTCGAGCTGGGCGACATCTACAGCGAGGCGCTGCACAAGAAGGACACCGTCACGGTGCTGCTCGGCGAGTGGCCGGGCGGGGAGCTGCTGCTTCAGGACTCCGAGCTCGCCGAGGCCGCGTGGTTCGGACTCGGCGAACTGCCGGACCGCCTCGCCTTCGAGGCGGAGTTCGCCCTGGAGCGCCTGGCGGCGCTCTGACCCAGCCTCAGTGGCTGGCGCGCCGCGTGCGGTTGCGCTCTTCCTGCTTGGCGACAACGCGCTCGATGAGCTGCAGCACCTGCTGATTGCCGGTCGCCTTCGCCTGCCCGTACGTGAACGCCTCGCGCCAGTCGGGAAGCTTGGCCTCCTTGGCCATGATGTTGAAGAACGCGCGTGGCATCTCGACGCGCACCCGCGCAGCCGGGTCGTCGCCCTTGGTGACCTTCGTCCCGGGCATCTCGAGCCGGTAGACCTGCACGTCGCCGCGTCCGTGCAGTTCGACGACGACGACGATCTTGATGGGCTCGAGCGCCGGCACCTCCTCGAGGAACCGGCGCACGGCCGTCTCGATGAGGGTCTTCGCGTCCTCCGAGGAGCTCATGCGCGAAGACCCTATCGGGATCAGATCTTGTGACGCTGGAGCAGCTTCTTGCCGATGACCATGCGCTGGATCTCGCTCGTGCCCTCGCCGATGAGCAGCAGCGGCGCGTCGCGGTACAGGCGCTCGATCTCGTACTCCTTCGAGTACCCGTACCCGCCGTGGATGCGGAAGCACTCCTCGACGCAGAAGCGGCCGGCCTCGGACGCGAGCAGCTTCGCCATGCCCGCCTCGAGGTCCGAGCGCTCGCCGGCCGACTTCATCTTCGCGGCCTTGCGCGTGACGAGGCGCGCGGCCTCGAGCTGCGACGCCATGTCGGCGAGCTAGAACGGGAGGGCCTGGTGCTCGGCGATCGGCTTGCCGAACGTCTTGCGCTCCTGGCTGTAGCGCAGCGCGAGCTCGAGGGCGCGCTGGGCGATGCCGACGCCGCGGGCGGCGACGTTGACGCGGCCGACCTCGAGCGCGTCCATCATCTGGACGAAGCCCTGGTTCAGGCCGTCGACGCCGCCGAGGATGTCGCCGTCGGTGCGCTTGTAGCCGTCGAAGACGAGCTCGGTGGACTCGACGCCCTTGTAGCCCATCTTCTTGATCTTGGGCGGGACGACGAAGCCCTTGAGGTCGCCCGTGTTCTCGCTGACGCCGGACTCCTTGTCGGCGATGAAGCACGTCATCCCCTTGTAGGCGGGCTGCGCGTTGGGGTCCGTGCGGACGAGGACGAAGCAGACGGACGACATGAGGCCGTTCGTGACCCACATCTTCGCGCCGTTGATCTCCCACTGGTCGCCGGTCTTCGTGGCGGTGGTCTTGATCGCCTGGACGTCGGAGCCCGCCTCGGGCTCGGACAGCGAGAACGACGCGCGGATCTCACCAGTCGCCATCTTCGGCAGGTAGTGCTCCTTCTGCTCCTCGGAGCCGAACTTCATCAGCAGGTAGGTGCCGATGAAGTGCGTGTTGATGATCCCCGAGATGGAGATCCAGCCGCGCGAGAGCTCCTCGACGATGAGGGCGTACGTGGCGAGGTCGAGCCCCATGCCGCCGTACTCCTCGGGGATCGTGACGCCGAACAGGCCCAGCTCCTGCATCTGGTCCACGATGGGCTGCGGGTAGCTGTCCTCGTGGTCGTACTTCTCGGCGTTCGGGAGGATCTGGTCGTCGACGAACTGGCGGACCATCTCGAGGATGGCCTCCTGCTCCTCGGTGATGTCCTGATACGGCGCGGTGGCGGCCATGTGCGGGTCTCCAGAGGTCTGGGTGAAGCGAACGGGACTGCGGTTGAGGATAGCCCTCATCGCATCCCGACGCCCTGCCGGTACGCCCATATAAGCGAATGCCTATATTTTCTGGGCAGAGATGGCGCCCCGAGACCCGTTCCACGCGATCGCCGACCCGACCCGCCGGGCGATCCTCGACCAGCTGCGCGACGGCGAGCTCTCGGCGGGAGACCTCGGCGCGCACGTCCGGATCAGCCAGCCGTCGCTGAGCCAGCACCTGCGAATCCTCCGCGAGAGCGGCCTGGTCGCGGCGCGGCGCGACGGGCGCCGTCGCCTCTACCGCCTGGAGCCCGCGGCGCTGCGCGTCGTGCGTGAGTGGATCGTCGAGTACGAGGGCTACTGGGACGACGCGCTCACCGAGATCCCGGGGTGACCTCGACGCGACATCCACAACTGATGTGGGTTTCGCGTCGCGATAGCGTGGCGCGCACCGTGAACGTCGCAGCCGCGCTCGTCGACTCCGCCCCGCCCGAGCGCCGCGCGCTCCTGGAGCTCGCCCGTGACGGCGCACGACGCGACTGGACCTTCGGCGAGGTCGCCGAGCGCTCAGCGCGGCTCGCGGGCACGCTAGCCGCCCGAGGCGTCGGCCGCGGCGACGTCGTCATGACGCTCATCGGCAACCGGCCGGACTGGGTCTTCGCGATGCTCGCGTGCTGGCGCCTCGGCGCCGTCGCGCTGCCGTGCAACGAGATGCTCCGTGCGAAGGACCTGCGACTGCGCCTCGACGTCGCCCGCCCCAAGCTCGTCATCGCCGACGAGCGCAACCGCACCGAGCTGGAGGCCGCGCGGCCCGACACCGATGTGCTCCTCGTCCCTGACGACATGCTCTACGACGCGGCGCCGGTGCCCCCCGCCGACCTGACCCCCACCGACCCCGCCGTGATCGTGTTCACGAGCGGCACCAGCGGCGCGCCGAAGGGCGTCCTGCACGGGGTGCGCTACCTCGCCGGCCAGCACGTCCAGGCCGAGCACTGGTTCGGCGCGCGCGAGGGCGAGCTGGCGTGGTGCACCGCGGCGAGCGGCTGGTCGAAGTCGGCGCGCAACGTCTTCGTCGCGCCGTGGCTCCAGGGCGCCGCCGCGCTCCTGCACGACGACCGCTTCGACCCCGCCGAGCGGCTGGAGATCCTCGCCCGCGAACGCGTCGACGTGCTGTGCATGGCGCCCACGGAGTACCGCGTGATGGCCAAACGCACGGAATTGCGCCCGCTCCCGTTGCGCACCGCCGTGGCCGCGGGCGAGGCGCTGAACCCCGAGGTGCTGCACACGTGGCGCGCCGCCGTGGGTGTGGACGTGCGCGACGGCTACGGGCAGACCGAGACCGGCCAGACCACCAGCGCGCCCGTGGGCGAACCGCCGCGGCCGGGATCGATGGGCCGGCCGCTGCCGGGCGTCCGGGCGTGGGTCGACGAGGGCGAACTCGTGCTGGACCCGGCGACGGTCCCGACGTTCTTCCTGGGGTACCTGGGCGAGCCCCCGCGCGACCTGGCGACGCCGTGGCGCACGGGCGACCGCGTCCACGCCGACGAGGACGGCTGGCTGTACTTCGAAGGGCGCGCCGACGACGTGATCATCAGCGCCGGGTACCGGATCGGGCCGTTCGAGGTGGAGTCGGCGCTCGTGTCCCACGACGCCGTGGCCGAAGCCGCGGTCGTCGCCGCGCCCGACGAGGAACGGGGGTCGATCGTGCGCGCGGTCGTCGTCCTGCGCGACGGCTACGCGCCCGGGCCCGACCTGGCCCGGACGCTGCAGGACCACGTGAAGGCCGAGACCGCGCCGTACAAGTACCCGCGCGTCATCGAGTTCGCGGACGATCTGCCGAAGACCGCGAGCGGGAAGATCCGCCGCGCGCTGCTGCGCGGCGAATCCTGACTCCTAGGGCGTGTCGACGATCTCGTCGGCCGACGGCGTGGGGACCTGCGAGTGCTGGTCGGAATCGCCGAGGGCGCTGTCGCCCTCCGGGTTGGGCGCGGCCGGCGGGATGTTCTTCTCCTCCGAGTCGCCGCCCTCGGCGCCGACGCCGGGCTTCTGATCTGTGCGTGTGGTGTCGTCCATGGCCTTTGGCTACCCGCGTGACGGAGCGGACAACCGTCAGCTGAGCGCCACGATCGCGTCGATCTCGACGTTCACGCCCTTCGGCAGCGACGAGACCCCGATCGCCACGCGCGCCGGCGGGGCGTCGTCGAAGAACTCGGCGTAGACCTCGTTGACCTCCGCGAAGTCGCTCATGTCCGTCAGGTAGACCGTGCAGCGCACGGCGTCGGCCAGCCGGGTGCCCGCCGCCGCACACACGGCCTCGAGGTTCTCCAGGCAGCGCCGCGCCTGGACCCCCGCCACTCCCTCGACGACATCACCCGAGACCGGGTCCAACGGGATCTGACCGCTACAGAACAGCAGCCCCGCTGCCGACACCGCGTGGGAGTAGGGTCCCACGGCTGTTGGAGCGTCGGGCGCATCGATCGGGGTGCGGCGGGGTTCGGACACGCGGATCCCTTCTTCGTTGAATCTTCGTCCCGAAGGTACCTCCCTTGCTACGGTCGCCCGACTTGTCCCGTCGTCGTTTGTC
>SYBY01000114.1 GCA_005788585.1 Actinomycetota bacterium
AGAGGTCAAGGAGGCCGCGAAGGCCGCGGACGCGAACGTCATCGTCTGCGACGACGAGCTCAGCCCGAGCCAGGAGCGCAACATCGAGGAGGCGCTCAAGCTGCCGGTCATCGACCGCACCGAGCTGATCCTCGACATCTTTGCCGGGCACGCGAACTCCGCGGAGGGCAAGCTCCAGGTCGAGCTCGCGCAGCTCGAGTACAACATGGCGCGCATGCGAGGCCTGTGGACCCACCTCGACCGCCTCGGCGTCGGTGGCGTCGGCACCCGCGGACCGGGTGAGACGCAGATCGAGACCGACCGCCGCCTGGCCCGCAATCGCATCACCGCGCTGAAGCGGCGGCTCGAGGAGGTCAAGGGCTCGCGGCGCACCATGCGCGCCGAGCGCGAGCGCGCGCACCTGCCGCAGGTCGCGCTCGCCGGCTACACGAACGCCGGCAAGAGCACCCTGCTGAACCGCCTCACCGGCGCCGAGGTCAGCGTCCGCGACCGGCTGTTCCACACGCTCGACCCGACGACCCGGACGATGGAGCTCCACGGCCGCGCCTACCTGCTCACCGACACGGTCGGGTTCATCCGCAAGCTTCCGCATCAGCTCGTCGAGGCGTTCGGTGCGACGCTCGACGAGACCCGTCTGGCCGATCTCGTCCTGCACGTCGTCGACGCGTCGGCGCCCGAAGACGAGATGGTCGACATGCTGCGCGCCGTCGACGAGGTCCTCGAGGACATCGGCGCCGGCGACAACCCGCGCATCCTGGTCTTGAACAAGGCCGACGCGATCGACGACGACCGCCGCGGCGAACTGCTCGTGCGCCACCCGGACGGCGTCCTGGTCTCGGCGGTCACCGGCGAGGGCCTGGAGGAGCTGGGCGAGCGCATCGAGCAGGAGTTCCGCCGGCGCCTGCGTACGGTCGACGTCCTGCTCCCGTACGCGGAGGGCGCCCGGCTGGCCGAGCTGCACGAGGTGGCCGGCGACGACCTGCGGCGCGAGGACACGCCCACCGGGGTCCGCGTGAGCGCCCGCGTTCCGGCCGCGATGGCCGACCGCCTGGAGCCCTTCACCTACGGGTCGAACGGCGCCAGCGGCGCCTGACCGGGCTCAGGCGCCGGCGACCACCGTCCACGGCTGCACGTGGTAGGCGGTGACCAGGCCGCCACGCACGTAGGGGTCGGCCTCGACGAACGCGGGGATCGCGTCAGCAGCGTCCTCGGTCCAGACCAGCAGCGCCCCGGTCGGTGGATCGCCGACCGCGCCCGCGGTCAGGAGCCGTCCTGCCTCGACCTCCCGGGCGATGTTCGCCAGGTGCTCCTCGCGCAGCGGGCCGCGCCGCTCGAGGACGTCCGAGACGTAGTCGTAGGTCAACAGCAGGCGCGTGACGGGCATCAGCGGTCGTCTCCGCTGCCGGTGAGGACCCCGCGCTCCTGGCGCGACCGGAGCTTGGCGAGGTTCGCGGCGGCGATCTCGTCGAGGTCGAGCCGGGCCTCCGTCGCGATCTGCGCGGCGTACCAGAGGACGTCGCCGAGCTCCTTGGCGATCGCCGACCGGCGCTCCTCGCTGAGGACGCCCGCGTCGTCGCGGACCATCTTCTTGACCTTCTCCGCGACCTCGCCGGCTTCGCCGCACAGGCCGAGGGTGGGGTAGAGGAGGTTGTCGCCCGCGTCGGGGTAGACCGCGGTGGCGCGGGAGTCGCGCTGGTACTCGGCGAAGGTCGTCATCGCCGCGAGGCTACGCGACACGGAGCCGGCGTGACGACGCCGGCCCCGTGATGTCGCAATGTGCGTGCTTCTCAGCCGGCGGGAACGAGGTTGAACTGCTGCAGGTAGCCCGCGGCAGCCTGCTCCGGGGTCTCCTTGTCGAGGTCCACGCGGGCGTTGAGCTCCTGCATGACGTCCTCGTCCAGGTTCTCGTTGACCTTCGCGATCGTGGCCTCGAGGTCCGGCCCGGCCTCCTCGACGGTCTCGTCACGGACGAGGAACGTCGAGTTGTACGGGGGGAACATGCCCTTGTCGTCCTCGAGCAGGACGAACCCGTCGCGGCGGTTCTGCGGGTCGGTCGTGAACACGATCGACACGTCGGCGTCCCCGCTCTTGAGCACCTCGTGGCGCTGCGCGATGTCGACCGGCGTGAACTCGCCGAAGTCGAGCCCGTAGACCTCCTCGAGGCCCAGCAGGCAGTCGCGCCGCTGGCGGCACTCCGGCGATCCGTACAGCGTGAGGTCACCCTCCTTGCCCGCGAGATCGCTGATCGTCTTCAGGCCCAGCTCGTCGGCCGTGGCCTTGGTGACCGCGACCTCGTTCGACGACGTGAACGGCGTGGCCGGGAACGCCGTGATGTTGTCCGCGGCGAAGTCCGTCTTGACCTGCTCGAACGCCTCGGCCGGATCGGTCGGCAGCTTGTCGGCCGGCACGTCGAAGAACGACAGCAGCGCCGTGCCGGTGTACTCCGGGTAGCCGTCGATCTGACCGTCCTCGAGCGCCTTCAGGGCGGTCTTCTCGTCGCCGAGGTTCAGCTCGGTCTTCACGGTGTAGCCCGCAGCGGCGAGCGCCTGCGCGTAGATCTCGCCGAGCACCTTCTGCTCGGTGAAGTTCTTCGAGCCGACCGTCAGCTCGACGTCGGCGTTCTCGGCGTTCTTCGTGATCGCGGTGCTCTCGGCCTGGGTGGCCGTCGTCTCAGCGCTGCCGCCCTCGTCGTCGTCCCCGCACGCGGCGAGGCCCACGGGCAGCACGAGCGCGGCGAGGACGAACAGCAGCGCTCGGAGTCGTGTGGTGGTCATGGTGTGGTCGAAACCCTCCTGTTGATGACGGTGAGGCGGCGGCGCTGGGTGCCGCGGGAAAGCTTGAGTCCTTCGGGGGTCGCGGCACGCTGGGCGGCGGCGAAGAGCAGTTCGGTCGCGATGGCGACGGCGGCGACGAGCATCGCGGCGCCGACGCGGCCTTCGTCGCCGTAGACGCCTGCGTTGATGATCGGGTCGCCGAGGGTCGTCGCGTAGCCGGCCAGCGGCGCGATGGTCGCGGTCGCGACGACGTTGACCGCCGAGACGCGCAGGCCGGCCATGATGAGGGGAAGGGCGAGGGGCAGCTCGACGGAGGTGACGAGCTTCATCGCGCCCATGCCCATCCCGCGGCCGGCGTCGACGATCTCGCGCTCGACCTCGCGCATGCCCACGTAGGTGTTCGTCAGGATCGGCGGGATCGCGAGCAGTGCCAGCGCGAGCATGACGTTGACGAACCCCGCCCCGAACCAGGCGAAGAACACGAAGATCAGCGCAATGCTGGGCACCGCGCGGCCGATGTTCGCCACGCTCACGGCGAGGAACCCACCGCGTCCGGTGTGCCCGAGGACGAGGCCCACGGGCAGCGCCACGGCGCACGCGACGACCATCGCCGCGACGGAGAGCTTGATGTGGCCCCAGAGCAGCTCGGCGGTCTGCTGCAGTCCGCCGACCGCGCCGCCGCCCCGGCCCTGGCGCTCGCGGACGAGGAAGTCGATGCCGTCGCCGAAGACGCCGAGCGCTGCGATGACCCCGTTCACGACGCCGCCCTCGCACGGGTCCACGGCGT
This sequence comes from Actinomycetota bacterium, assembly GCA_005788585.1. The sequence continues at coordinate 3,562 of SYBY01000114.1, forward strand.
CATCATGCGCTGCGCCCCGAGGATGATGAGATCCAAGGCCGTTGCGAGCACGACGCACAGCCCGCCCGCGACCAGGACGTTGCTCTTGAACGCCTTGTCGGCCTCCAGCGGCTCGCCGAGCCCGCCGGCACCGGCGAAGAAGGCCAGGGCGGCGAGTCCGACCGTGGTGGTCGTCGCGATCCGCAGGCCCGCCATGATCGACGGGAGTGCCAGCGGCAGCTCCACGCGCCAGAGCAGCTGCCGGTCGGTCAGGCCCATCCCGCGACCAGCGTCCCGTGCCTCGTCCGGCACCGCGTCCAGCCCTTCGAGCACGTTGCGGAACAGGATGAGCAGGGTGTAGGCGGTCAGCGCGACGATGGCCGTCAGCGCACCGCGCCCCGTGACCGGCAGCAACAGGAAGAAGGCCGCCACGCTCGGGATCGTGTAGAGGATGCCGGTGATGTTCGCGACCGGGGCGATGAGCCACCGGCGGCGGTAGGCCAGCACCGCGAGCGGGAACGCGATGAGCAGCCCGCAGGCCACGGACGCGACGACGAGCCAGACGTGTTCGAGGAACGGGTCGACGTACCGGTCGAGGTTGTCGACGATCCAGTCCGGACACACGCCGTTGTTGGCGACGCAGCCGGTGTCGGACTCCGATCGGTCGCGGTAGAAGCCCTCCGGGACCTGGGCGAGGACGAACGTCACGCCGGCTGCTCCCGCTGCACGACGTCGTGGATGAGGTCGATGGAGATGACGCCCACGAGGGCGCCCCCGGCGTCAACCACGGCGCCGTACTGCACGGCGCTGGACAGCAGCCCGGACAGCGCGTCACGGAGCGTGTCGTCCTGGTCGATGCGGTGGACGGCGCCGTCGGTGCCCCATCGGACGGGTCGCCCGGCGTCATCGACCACGAGGTCGTAGGGGACGTCGGTCTCCGCCGGCGCGCCGACGGGCGATCCGTCCTCGCGCAGGAGCGGCGCCTGGTGCAGCGCGACGTCGCGCACCCGCTGCAGTGCGAGGCGCTTCAAGGCCCGGTCGGCACCGACGAAGTCGCGTACGAAGTCATCGGCCGGATGGGTGAGGAGCTCGCCCGGCGGCGCGTACTGGGCGAGGTGACCGCCCTCGCGCATGACGGCGATGCGGTCGCCCATCTTGATCGCCTCGTCGATGTCGTGGGTGACGGAGACGATCGTCGTGCGCAGCTGGGCCTGGAGGCGCAGGAACTCGTTCTGGAGCCGGTCGCGGTTGACCGGGTCGATGGCGCCGAACGGCTCATCCATGAGCATGAGCGGCGGGTCGACGGCGAGCGCCCGCGCGACACCCACCCGCTGCCGCTGTCCCCCGGAGAGCTGCGCGGGGTAGCGCGCCGCGATGTCGGGCTCCAGTCCGATGAGGTCGAGCAGCTCGTCGACGCGCGACGCGATGCGCGTACGGCTCCAGCCGAGCAGCCGCGGGACCGTCGCGATGTTCTCGGCGATGGTCCGGTGCGGGAAGAGCCCGATCTGCTGGATGACGTACCCGATGTGCCGCCGCAGGTCGGCCTCGTCGCGGTCGCGGACCGAGCGTCCACCGAGGAGGATGTCGCCCTCGGTGATCGAGATCATGCGGTTGACCATGCGCATCGCGGTGGTCTTGCCGCAGCCGGATGGACCGACGAGGACGCAGATCTCACCGGCCGGGACCTCGAGGGACAGCGCGTCGACGGCGGGGGCCGGACTGCCGGGATACCGCTTCGTGGCGGCCCGGAACTCGAGCGGCTCCGCATCGGCGGAGGGCTTCGGCCCCTCAGGCTGGGCGGTGTCGGCGCTGGTCACGAGACGGTCGCCGGCAGACGGGGACAGCCGGCGAGCCGCCGAGTCTAGTTCGCCGCCGCGACGACCCTGGCTGCAGCGCGGCCCAGTCGGGTAGCGTGGCGCCGATCAGGATGCTGCGAACGCGCCACGCCCTCCTCCTCGTCCTGCCACTGCTCGGTGCGGCGACACCGGCGCACGCGGCGCCCAGGTTCGAGCAGGAGTCCGCGACGACGACCGTCACGCGCGCGTTCGGGCCGCTGTCGTCACTCGTCGGTCGCACCGGCCCGCTGCACGGCCGCGCGGAGGTGCCGATGCGCGACGCCGGCCCGCTCAGCGCCGCACCGCCGGTCACGACCTTCCTGGTCGCGGACAGCGGCAGCGCCGCCCGCGTGCGCCTGCGCCGCCCGGCCGAGCCCCGGGGAGACGGGCTGTGGACCATGGACCTCGAGGTCACGGACGTCGCACGGGCCGGGACGTACGCCGGGGTGCTGCGCCTCGACCCGGCGGCGGCCGACAGCCCGAAGCTCAAGGCGACGGTGCACGTGCAGGACTTCATCCTCTGGCCGCTGCTGGTCCTCGTCGCGGGCGCGCTGCTGGGTGGGCTGGGGCGCAGGTACGTCGAGCTCCTGCGCGAGCGCAACCGGGTCAGAACCACGCTCGCGTCCGCGGTGCGCAGCTACCGGCGTGCTGCGGCGGGCGCGCCCGCAAGCCTGCCGCCGCTCGCCGGCGCCGAGATCGAGGCCGAGCGCATCGACGACGCGCTGCGTCACGCCGATGCCGCGAGCGAGGTGCGCCGCGCCGCGGACGCGGCGACGGCGCTCGTGCAGCGACTCGCCCGCTGGGTGCAGCTGCGCAATGCCCTCACGGGGCTGCAGGCCGCCGTCGAGGGCGTCCCCGCAGATCCAGAGATCGAGGCCAGCGACGCCATCCAGGACGCGGAGGCCCTGCTCGGCGACCGGACGCCTGACGCCGAGGACGCCGACGCGGTCGCCCAGCACGTCCAGCTGCTCGCCGACCAGCGCGCGATCGTGCGCCTCATCGGCGAGACCTGGCGCGAGCACGTGCGCCTGCGCGCGGTCCTCGGCACAGGCGAGGACCATCCCGAGGCACGCGCGGCGCTGCGCCATCAGGACCCGCGCACCATCTACACCCAGACGCCCGGCCCCGGCAGCCGCGATGAGGCCGATGTCGCCCGCCTGCTGCGACGGCTGGCGACCGCCGCACGGACGCTGCGATGGCACGCGGCGGAAGCCCGCACGATCTTCCTGTCGGCCACCGAGGAGGACGCCGCCGGCGTGCCCGTCCCGGCGGCCGAGGCGTTCCGCGTGCCTGATCCGGCCTCGCTCGAGGCCGAGGTGCGCACGTGGGACTACGCCCTCTTCGCCGTGTCCGTCGTCGTGGTCGCGCTCGCCTACCTCATCCCGCTGTACATCGGCAAGGCGTACGGCAGCTGGGACGACTACCTCACGGCGTTCGCCGCCGGGTTCGCCGGCACGCTGGTCATCCCGTGGGACCGG
>SYBY01000115.1 GCA_005788585.1 Actinomycetota bacterium
CCGCCCGCGGTCCGCGCCTCGACGATCACGCTGTCGTAGTTCGGCTCGGTGTCGTAGGAGAGCTGGAACTGCAGCTGCGCCGCCGTCGCCGTCGTGAGGTCGACGGTCTTCGTCAACCGCATGTACGAGCTGTCGGCGTGCAGCGCGCCCGCGTACCGCTCACCCTCGATCGGGGCGAGCGGGCTGCCCTCCTCGAGCGGGTACTCCGCGGCCCCGCGGCTCGCGAACTGCGGGAACTCCTCGACGGGCAGCACGTCGCTGGTCGCCTGGAACGCCCCGGCCTCGTCGAGCGGGTTGTCGCCCTCGACCACCGGGCCGCCCAGCGCCGCGCTGTAGCCCGCCAGCGGCGCACCGGTCCCCGTGACCGCGTCCGGGTCGCTGACGTCCGTGCGGTTGAACGCGCCCAGGTAGTACTGGCGGAAGTCGTCGGCCAGGATGAGGCAGTCCTCGAAGAACCCGGGCACGGTGTCGACGACGCACTCCGCCGTGTCGTCCCCGTTGCGGGCGTAGAACAGGCCGCCGACGGCGTCACTGATCCCCGGCAGCCCGGAGTACTGCGCGGTCTCACCGGCGTGGATGAGCTTGCCGCCCTCGTTGAGGTAGTCGCGGACGGAGATCGTCAGGTACTGCTGGCGCTCGGCCACGCCGATGTCGGGCAGCTCGCCGAACGGGGTGGAGATGAGCTCGTCCTCGGGGTCCTGCGTGATGCGGTTGTCGCCGAGGTACCAGACGACGGCCTTGTAGTGGCCGAGCACGCCGAGGTGGTGCGGCACGCCCTGGGCGTCGACGTCCCAGACGTCGGCCTTGTAGCCCGCTGCGCGCAGCGCCGCGACGTGGGCTGCGGCGTACTTCGGCGCGGTCGTCCCGGCCGGGTAGGTGGGGTTCACGCCGGTGTAGTCCTCGTTGGCGAGGACGAGGACGTCGGCGCGCGTGTCGGACTTCACCGTGTAGGTGAAGCGCTCGCTGGTGACGATCCCCTTGCGCGGCTTCGCGCCGGCGAACCACACCTCGACGCGGTCACCCGGCCGGGTGCCGCGCACCTCGGCGCGGAGCTCGGCGAAGTAGTCGTCGTTCTCGTCGCCGTAGCGCTCACCGCCGCGCCACTCCTTCGCCGGCGCGGTGCGGGTGCGGCCGCCGTTGATGCGGTACTGCATGCGCACGCCGCGGACGGCGCGCTTGGCGATGACCGCGACCTCCTGGGGGTCGCCGTAGGACACGTCGAACGAGTCGGGCTGGAAGTCCGGGGCGGTGCGGCCGACCACGGATTCGGGGTTCGCCGGGTCGTCGGCCGACTGCGCGACCGACAGCGCGAACGGGATGTTCTTCTCGAACTCGGCCTGCACGAGCGCCTCGTCGTCGGGGAACTCGAAGCCGCTGCCGCAGTCCTCGGCGTTCCACTCGTCGTCGGGGACGGAGTCCGACGCCGCCTCGCACGTCGACATCTCGGGGGTGAACCCGAGCGTCTCGTGCTCCTCGGTCATGTGGGTGTCGGTGTCGCCGTTCGTGGTGTACAGCTCGGCGGAGAGGTCGGGGTCGTAGCCCGGGACCGCGGGGTTCGCGTCGTCGCCGGCGAGCGCCTCGTAGATGAGGTCATCCGGCGTGGGCGTCGCGACCTGCCAGCCCGTGCCGTAGAGCAGGAGCTCCGCGGCCGAGTGGTAGTTGACGAGGAACTCGAAGCCGATACGCCCGACGAACCGGTCCAGCGCCTTCGTTTCGGGCTCGGAGCCGGGGGACGGGCCGCGGTACGTCTCGCTGGCCGGGTCGGGGGAGGAGCCCTCGTTGTCGTAGCCCCACTTCGTCGGGTAGTTGCGGTTGAGGTCGACACCGTCGCCGGGGGTGATCTGGCCGTCGCCGTTGTTGTCGCGCAGGTTCTTGCGCCACAGCCGCTGGCCGGGCTCGAAGGTGAAGTCGTAGCCGTCGGGGTTCGCGACCGGGACGAACCACAGCTCGTGCTCGTCGATGAGCTTCGTGATGGTGCGGTCGGTGCCGTACCCGGCGAGCACGTGCTGCATGAGGCGGCGGATCATCTCGGGGGTGATCCACTCTCGGGCGTGCTGCGCGCCGAGGTACAGGACGGCGGGCTTGCGGCCGTCGCGCTCGCGGCGCGCGTCCTTGCTGACCTTCAGCGCGACGATGTCCTGGCCGTTCGTGCTCTTGCCGACCGTCGTGAGCTTCGTGATCTTCGGGTTGTCCCGCGCGGCCTGCTCGAACTCGGCCTTCAGGCCGCCCGGGCCGGCGTAGCGCTTGAAGACGCTCAGACCCTCTTCGGCCAGGGCGGTCGCGCGCTGGGCCACGGTGTCGCCCTCGATCTCCTTGGGCGCCAGGTCGATGCCGTCGTCCTCGAGCTCTTCGACCTGCGGCGCGCTGAGGATCGCCTCGACGCGCACCTTCGCCTTCGCGCCGCGCTCGCCCCCGATGGGCGTGACGCTGAGCTCGTGCCGGTCGATGCCGAGGTCCACGATCTCCGCGAGCTGCGGCTGCGTCACCTCCCCCGTGTAGACATCCAGCGCGGGCGGGGCCGCCTGCACCGGGCCCGCGGCGATGGCCGCTGCGGCGAGCATGGAGGTGGTCACGACGGACGTGCGCTTCACGGGTCCTCCCGGCGATGGAATGAGCCTGACCGGCGGACGCGTCCTACCCGGTCATGGAGCATGTGAACCGGGCTATCTTCCGTCCTCGTGGAGCGCCTTGCGCTGGTCGTCGATGCACTGGAAATCCGGCCTGACAGCCGCGTGCTGGAGATCGGCTGCGGGCACGGCGTGGCCGCCACGCTGGTCTGCCGGCGGCTGGACGGCGGGCGCTACACGGCGGTCGACCGGTCGCCGAAGATGATCGCGGCCGCGGCGAAGCGCAACGCCGCGTTCGTGGATGCGGGGGTGGCGGAGTTCCTCGTCGGCGACCTCGAGGCGCTGGACCTCGGCGACCGCCGGTTCGACATCGTCTTCGCCGCGCGTGTACGGCTGTTCCACACCGACCCCGAGCGGGCGGAGGCCTGTGTCGCGCCGTGGCTGGCGCCGGGCGGGGTCGTGCGGGCGTTCTACGACACGCCCGGGGGCTGATCAGCGCGGATCGAGCACGTCGGCCAGCGCGCTGAACGCGGCCTCGGCCGACTCGCCGTCGGTGTTCGTCAGGACCGCGAGGGTGAGCTGCGCCCGGCGGTCCGTGAAGAGCATGCTCTGGTACCCGCCGTAGTTGCCGTCGTGGCCCTGCCAGGTGCGGCCGGCCGCGGTGAAGGCGTACGTGCCCAGGCCGTAGCGGTCGGTGCCGCTCTGCGTGGTGGGACGCAGCATCTGGGCGAGCGTGGCGGCGGAGATCAACCGGCCGCGGTTCAGGCCGTCCCCGAACCGGGCGGCCTCCCGCGCGGTGGTGACGACGCCGCCGTCGGTCCAGACCGGCCCGATGATGTCGGTGGGGACGCCGGTGGCGCCGGCCCAGTGGTCGTTGGCGCGGTCGTCGTACCACTCGTAGCTGCGGGCCATCTTCCGGGCGAGGCCGGGGCGCGTGGCGTAGGTCGTCTCCTTCAGGCGCAGCGGCGCGGCGATCGCGCGCTGCAGTTCGGTGTCGGCGGTCCCGCCGCTCGCGCGCTCGAGGACCTCGCCGAGCAGCAGGTAGTTCGAGTTCGAGTACTCGTACCTGGTGCCGGGCGTGAACGCCGGCGCCTGCTGGCGGGCGAGGATCTCGGCGCGGTTCCAGGGACGGTTCGGGTCGAAGGCGCTGCTGCCGATGGTCAGTTCGGAGACGAGGGGCTCCTCGGTCTCGACGTCCGGGTAGCCGGCGGTGTGGTCGAGCAGCATCCGCACCGTGACGCGGTCCGCGCCGGGGATGGTGGGCGCCCAGCGCGCGAGCGGTTCGTCGAGGCCGACCTTGCCCTCGTCGACGAGCTTGAGGACGATCGCGGCGGTGTACGTCTTCGAGGCCGACGCCAGGGAGAAGCGGGTGGACGGCTTGGCGGCAACGGTGCGGCGGGTGGTGGGGCGACCCGTGCGCGGATGGACCCCGTCCGGGTCGACGGCGCGGCCGACGGCGCCTGACCAGGCGACCTTGCCGCTGCGCACGACCGCGGCGGACACGGCGGTGATGCCCTCTTCGTCGCGGACGTCGACCAGCGCCTCGCGCAGTTCGGCCGTCGGAACGGTGGCCGCCGACGCGCCGGCGGGAGCGGTGAGGGCGAGGACGGCGGTCAGAACCGGGGTCAGCATGCGCACGCCCGCGAGAGTCGGAAGGTGGACCGGCATCTTGACGCAGCAGGGGCGAACTTCTGCGGCCCGGACCTAGAAGAGGCATGCACACCCCACAGCCCCACCCGATCGCCGACGACCGCGACCAGGTCCGCGAGTTCGTCGAGACCGTCCTGCGGACCGGCTTCATGCTCACGGACCTGCTCGGCAACATCCTCGACGCGCTTCCCGACGACGCCTTCCCCGGCGAGAGTCCGGCAGAGGTCCTCGTCGACATGCTCGCGGGCTCGATCCGCCCGGTGGCCGACGCGGCCGGGCCGCACGCGGTGCTCGACGCGACCGCGCTGCTCGGGGCCATGGCCGACCGGACGCTCCTCGACCTGCGGGCCGCCGCCGAGCTGGCCCGGCGGCGGTGACGGCCTACCCGCCCATGACCTTCGTCGCGTTGCGCGCGTAGATCTGTGCCGCCCACGGCGAGATCCGCTGGAGGATCCACGCCGGCATGACCTGCCAGCGCGGCGACGCCGTGATGATCCGGTGGCGGCGCGTGATCGTGTGCAGCACGTCGGCGGCGACCACGTCCGGCGACACGCCCCGCTTGCGGTAGAAGGCGATCGCCTTGGGGGCGGACTCGGCCATCGCGCCGCGCATCGTGGACTCCGCGACGATCGCGGTGTCGATCACGCCCGGGCACAGCGCGGTGACGCGGATGCCCTGCGACGAGAGCTCGGCGTGCAGCGACCCGCTCAGTCCCACGATCGCGTGCTTGCTCATGACGTACGGCGCCATGGTCGCCACCGGCACGAGCCCCGCCATCGACGCCGTGTTGACGATGTCCGCGCGGCGGCCTTGGGCCAGCAGTCGCGGGACGAACGCATGCACGCCGTGCACGACGCCCATGATGTTGACCTCGACGATCGCCCGCCAGTCCTCCAGCGGCGTCTCGGCGGTCGGCCCGGCGTGCCCGATGCCGGCGTTGTTCATGAGCACGTCGACGCCGCGTCCCTCCGCGAACACGGTGCCGGCGAGCGCCTCGACCGCCGCCGGGTCGGTCACGTCGACCGTGTGCGCCGTCGCCCCGGCGCCGATCTCCGCGGCGACGGCCGCCGCGCGCTCGCCGTCACGGTCGGCGACGTGCACGGTCGCGCCCTCGCGCGCGAACAGGATCGCCGTCGACCGGCCGATGCCGGACCCCGCGCCCGTGATGACCGCGACCTTCCCCGCCAGGCTGGAGCTCATGCGCGGAAGAAGTCCCCGTGGAAGCCGAACCCGATCCGGTGCGGCGCGTGTGCCCGGGCGAGCTCCGACACGTCGTGCGCGTCGAGCACGACGAGGAACGACGTCCCCGCCCCGCCGTCGAGCACCACGGAGAGCAGCACGCCGTCGTCCTCGGCGGTCCCGTCCGGATCCGGGACGAACACGGGCTCGCCCGGGAACAGGTCCGGCGCGCCCCACCACTGCGTGTCGCCGTCGGTGACGTCCACGCGCGCGATGGTCGACACCGGCTCACCCCCGACCAGCGACGCGCCCACGCCGTACGCGTACCGGTACGGACGCGCGTGGTTGCGGCGGTAGTTGATCCGCGGGAACTCCATCGGCGTGTCGCCCAGCACGGTCATCACCGGCGGCCGGCCCGCGACCAGGCGGTAGCGGCGCAGCTCGGCGGTCGGCACGACCGACGTCTCGGAGCGCAGCGTGTCGAGATACAGCGCGTCGATGATGCCCGCGTCCTCGTACGCGCAGAGGTCGACGACGATCTCGTCGCCGTCGTCGTACGCGTTGACGTGGTGGAAGACGAAGAACGGGTCGGCCTCGTGGCGCGCGACCAGCGCGCCGCTCGCCAGATCGAAGACGAGGAAGGTGCAGCCGCGCTCGGGCTCCCACTCGAGGTTCTCCGCGAACGGCCGGCCGCTCGTCACCATCTTCAGCGGCTTCAGGCGCAGCGGCTGCTCGACGAGCACGATGTGCCGCTCGGTCACGGCGAAGCTGTGCTCGTACGACGGCTCGGCGGCCCCGGCGCGCGCGACGAGGTCGAATCGCCCGTCGGCCCGGCGGCGGTAGAAGCGGTACGAGCTGCGCGGGCCGTAGTGGACCTGGAGGTTGAGCATCGCGCCGTCGCGCGGGTCGGTCAGGGGATGGGCGGTGGGCGACCGCGGTCCGCGGCCGGGCGGCTCGTAGGCGACGCCGAGCGTCTCCAGCGTGTCGAGGTCGAACGCGATCGGCACCGGCGTCTCGGTCAGCGCGACGAGCTGCTCGCCGAGGCGGATGACGTTCACGCTCGCGTTGTCGGTCATCCGCGGGGAGAACATCGACGCGATCGGCTCGGCCAGGCGCCGGCACGGGTCGCTGGCGAACTCGCGGTAGCCGATGCGCCCGTCCTCGCGCTGGGCGCGGTAGGCCTTCGTGCGCAGGAACCGGTTGGCGTAGCCCACGTGCCCGTCCTCGAAGGTGAACGCGTGCAGCATCGCCAGGCCGTCGAGCAGGTGGCGGACCTCGTGGTCGCCCTCGCCGAACCAGGCCGGGCCGTTGCGCACGAGCGTGCCGGCGAGCCACGGCGGCAGCGCGCCGTCGACCGCGACGTCTGCGACGCGGACCTCGTCGTCGACGGGATCGAGGAACGGCTGGAACGCGGCCAGCGCGGGCAGGGCCTGCAGTTGGGTCATCACGCGACCTCCACAGTCAACGGTTCGGCCTGAAGGGTGACCCTACACCCGTGCGCACGTCCGCGCCGCGGGTTCCGTTCGCGGCGTTTGCCATCGTCGGCCCGATGGCGGCCGTCGACGAACCCCTGCAGGAGACCGCGCTGCTGCGGACCGCCGCCGGCTACGCGACGGCCCGGGTTCCGCGCGCCGCACCGCACGACCGGGCCGGGGACCTCCGGGCCGGCCTCGCGGGCCTCGTCGTGGACTGCGCGGACGACATCGCGGTCCTGGACGGCAGCACGCTCGTGGGGCTCCTGCCGGTCGAGCGGCTGCTCGCGGCACCGGCCGATGCCCGCATCGACGCGATCATGGATCCCGATCCCCCGAGGGTGCCGCCTGGCGCCGCGCCGGAACGGGCGGCGTGGGAGATGGTGCGGCGCGGGGAGGCGAGCCTCCCGGTGGTCGGCGACGACGGCGAGTTCGTCGGGTTGATCCCGCCGCATCGCATGCTCGCCGTGCTGCTCGCCGAACATGACGAGGACCTCGCCCGGATCGGCGGCTACCTCGCGAGCACCGCGCGTGCCCGGATCGCAGCCGAGGAGCCCGTCGGGCGGCGCCTGTGGCACCGGCTGCCGTGGCTGATGATCGGCCTCGTCGGCGCGATGCTCTCGGCGCTCATCATCGGCTCGTTCGAGGAGGAGCTCGCGCAGAAGGTGCTGCTCGCGTTCTTCGTCCCCGCGGTCGTGTACCTGGCGGACGCCGTCGGCACCCAGACCGAGACGGTGCTCATCCGCGGCCTGTCGGTCGGGATCAACCTGCGCGAGGTCGTGCGGCGGGAGGTCCTGACCGGCCTCGTCATCGGCCTCCTGGTCGGGGGCGCGTTCGTCCCGTTCTGCCTCCTCATCTGGGGGGACGCGCGCGTGGCGGTGGCGGTGGGGATGGCGCTCGTGGCGAGTTGCTCGGTCGCGACGGTGGTCGCGATGGGGCTGCCGATGCTCTTCCACCGGCTCGGGCGTGACCCCGCGTTCGGATCCGGGCCGCTCGCCACGGTGGTCCAGGACCTCCTGTCGATCATCGTGTACTTCGCCATCGCGGTCCCCCTCGCCACCTAGGTAGCCTCGCGCGAGATGGCACGTGCCCGGACCCTGCAGCGCATCGGCGCCGGCGTCACCGCCGCGCTCGGCGGCGTCGTGGCCTACGACGTCCTGCAGCGCCGCCACGCGATCCTGCACAACTTCCCCGTCGCAGGGCACTTCCGCTACCTGCTCGAGTCGATCGGGCCGGAGCTGCGCCAGTACATCGTCACGAACAACGACGAGGAGCGGCCGTTCTCCCGCGACCAGCGCGCGTGGGTCTACATGTCCTCGAAGGCCAGGCGCAACACGTTC